>JAKDNL010000244.1 GCA_030451825.1 Pseudonocardia sp.
GCCGCTGGTGCCGGACTGGCCCGCCATCCGGGTCCAGGCGTTCGGCGCGATCAGGTTCGCCTTGATCCCGTGCTCGGCGCCGACGATCGCGAGGTTGCGGGTCAGACCGATGGTGCCGGACTTGGCGACGGCGTAGGACAGGTTGGGGCCGAGTCCGAAGATCCCCGCCGACGTCGTGGTGACGATGCGACCGAACCCCTGCTCCACGAATCGCGGCCAGGCCGCCCGGACGACGTTGAACGTGCCGAGCAGGTGGACGTCGAAGTGGTCCTGCACGTTCGTCACGTCGATCTCGGGCAGCTCGGCGTAGCGGATGATCCCGGCGTTGGCCACGATCGCGTCGATCTGCCCGAAGGCGTCGAGCGCGGCGGCGACGATCTCCTCGCCGCCCTCCGGTGTGGACACATCGCTGCCGTTCGCGACGGCGGTCCCACCCTTGGTCTCGATCTCGTCGACCACCTGTTGGCCGGGGGGTCTCGGTCATCGTCGCTCCTGGATCGCCCGGCGGCGGTGCCACGAAGAGGTGGCGGGGCCGCTCTCGATATGACCACGATCATGGAGGGAAAGGGGATGGAGGAACTGGTCACTCCTGGGGCTCGCAGTGGTGGAACCTCCCTCACCCCCCACAACCACAGTTGGTGATCAGCGGATCGGTCCCGAACACCGATCATGTGGCTGGCCGTGTCCGAGGTGATCACCGGCCCGATCGTTGCAGCGGGTGCGGCGCCGGATCGCCGATGTCGACTGCCGCCTGAGCCACCGGTCGGGACCCATGGTGAGCGAGGGTGCTGCTCGGGACCCCGGGCGGGATCCGGCCTCGGCTAGGACCAGCAACGACGCGAGCCTCAGCCGGGGTCGCGGCCGATGAAGGCGAGCATCCTGGTCTGCACGTCGGCGTCGTCCGGGACGTCGATCTTGGGCCCGTACTGCCCGCTGGAGCGCAGCAGCTCGTCGAGGGGCGCCATCCCGTCCAGGAGTGCCGCGCAACGCTGCGGGTCGAGCGTCTCGTCCTGACCGGTGGCGCGGGCGAGGTCCCACGTGTGCATGAACACGTCGCCGGTGAAGAACTGCGCGATCGCCCGGGGCAGCGCGACCTCGCCGATGTGCGGGTTGACCAGCACCTTGTCGACTGAGGCGGGGTCGTCGAGGACGGCCTGGACGCCGTCGCTCAGGGTGCGCCAGGCGGCGACCGGGTCCTCGTCGACGCCGGGCCCCCGCGGCAGGGTGACGCCGGCGCCGCCGGCCAGGAAGCCGGGGAACCAGCCGACGAGGTGACCGACGACGTCGCGGGCGGTCCACTCGGGGACCGGGGACCGGCGGTTCCAGGTGGCCTCGTCGGGCACGCCCTCGACGAGTTCGGTGAAGCGGCCTGCGACCTCGCGGTACTCGTCGGCGGGGGCCTGGTTCGCGATCACGAGATCGCCTCCCTCTGGATGGGCCGGGACGTGGCGGGCGACGCCTCCGCGCACGGTGACACAGACGTGACTGCACACTCGTCCTCAACTCATCGGTTGACCAGGTTGTAGCGGACCTTGGCCAGCACCCCGCCTGCTGCTGGGCCGGTGGCCGAGCGCACCGAGCTGCAGGCGCAGGGCGAGCCGAACGGTGGGCGAGTCCAGGTCGACGAGCCCGACCTCGCCGATCCGCGTCATCCGGTGCCGCAGCGTGTTCGGGTGGACGTGCAGCGCGGCGGCGGCCGCCCGCGGATCGGACGGGTGGTCGAGCCAGGCCGACAGTGTCCGGACGAGCGCGCCCTGGTGCCGGCGGTCGTAGGCGATCAGTGACGCCAGCGGGCCGCCGAGCAGCCCGTCCTCCGGGCGGACCGCGGCCAGGGCGCGCTCCACCGTCACGGTCGCCCACACCTGCCCGACGTCCACGAGCGGTCCCCGCAACCGGCCTGCCGCGACGAGTCGCCCCAGCTCGGCGGCCTCGTTGCGGGAGCGGGCCAGTTCCGAGCGGTCCGCGGCGACGCCGCCGATGGTGACGGTGAGCTCCGGGTCGCGCTGGCTGACCGACGCGGCCAGCGAGCGCATCCAGTCCACCGAGCCGGCCCGGGCCGCGTCGCCGTCGGTGGTCACGACGGCCAGCACGAGGCCCTCGACGTCGGCGAGGAGCGGTTGCTGCCACCCGAAGCGGCGGGTGATGGTCTCCCAGAGGTCGAGCTGGGGCCGCGGCCCGCCGCCCACCGAGGCGCCGAGCAGGCCGGCGACCCGCCACGGGCCCTCGGGCAACCAGGTCTCCTGGCCCCCGGCGCTCCTGGCTTCCAATAACAGTGCACGCAGTTCGTCGGTCGTCGCGCGACGGGCGAGATCGACCTGCGCGCGCAGCCGGAGCAGGTGCAGGGCCAGGACCGAGGCGGCGCGCACGAGCTCGTCGATGCGGGCCTGCTCGACCGGACCCGGAACCGCCGCCCAGATGGACCCGAGCCATTCGCCGCCCGCACGGACCGGGACGACCAGCCGCGGCAGCGTCCCGCCGGGACCCGACGGCACGTAGACGGGCTCATCCGAGCGGGCGAGCTTGCGGAACACACCCCGGGCCCGGAAGTGCGAGATCAGGTGCTCGGGAACCTTGCGTCCCACGATCGTCGAGATGCGGGCCGGGTCCGCCAGGTCCTGGCGCGAGGAGTAGGCGAGGACCCGGGAGCGGGCGTCCTCGATCGTCACCGGAGCGTCGACGATGGCGGCGGCCGCGTCGGCGAGGGCGAACAGCTCCCCGTGCACCCCGACGTCACCGAGCGCCGGGGACTGCGGCGCCGCCGCGCGGTCGATCATCCCGCGCAGGATCCACACCACGTGCGCCCAGGACGCGTGCGCCGCCAGCTCGACGACCGCGAGGCCGAACCCTCGCGCGAGGGTGACCACGCGCGGATCCTGCGCCGGCTCCGCGCGCAGCACCAGCCCGCAGGCTCCGGCCCGCCCGGACCGTTCGACCAGGTCGAGTGCCCGCTCCGGGCCGGTCAGGCCGACGCCCAGCACGAGGTCCCCGGCGGTCCCGACGATGTCCGAGTCCGGCTCGGCGAGCGTCACGTCGTCGACCTGCCGCCCGTCGCCCGGGCTCACCAGCCGGAGCACGGCGCTGCCCACGGCCTCGACCAGCGCGCCGACGGTGATCACGACGACCCGGACCTGGCAGCGCAACGCATGAGCGCAGTGTGCTCCGGACACTGTCCGAATGCCCGACGTTGTGTGGTGAGCACACCCCGGTCGGCGAGGAAGCGACGAGAATCACCGGTACGACCCCACGACAAAGGAGTTCCGATGGTTGCCGCATCCTCGCCCGAGCGCGTCGCCGTGATCGGGGCCGGCATGGCCGGCCTGGCCACGGCCTGGTTCCTGCAGGAGCGCGGCGTCTCCGTGACCGTGCTGGATCGCGACGGCGTCGCGGCCGGATCGTCGTGGGGCAACGCCGGATGGCTCACGCCCGGCCTGGCCACGCCGTTGCCCGAGCCGGCCGTGCTGCGCTACGGGGCGCGCGCGCTGCTGAGCCCCTCCTCCCCGGTCTACGTCCCACCGAGCGCGGACCCGCGCCTGGCCAGGTTCCTGGCAGGGTTCGTCCGGCACAGCACCGCGGCCCGGTGGCGGACCGCGATGTCCGCGCTCGTCCCGATCAACGAGCGCGCCCTCGCCGCCTTCGACGCCCTGGCCGACGGCGGGATGGCGGGGCGGACGGTGGAGGCCAAGTCGTTCCTCGCCGCCTACCGGACCGAGCGTGAGCGCACCGTCCTGCTCGACGAGATCCGGCACATCGACGCGGCCGGGCACCACATCGAGTTCGACACCCTGACCGGAGCCGAGGCGCGCGAGGTCGAGCCGTCGCTCTCGGACGCGGTCGGCTCCGCGATCCGGCTGCACGGCCAGCGCTTCATCGACCCGGGCACCTACGTCCACCAGCTGGCGGACTCGGTGCGCGGGCGCGGCGGCGAGATCCGCGACGACGTCGCGGTCGCCGAGGTCCGGGACCGGGCCGGCGCCGTGGAGATCGTCTCGGGTGACGGCGCCGTCGAGCGGTTCGACACCGTCGTGCTCGCCACCGGCGCCCGCCTGGGGGGGCTCGCCCGGCAGTTCGGCGTCCGCACGCTGGTGCAGGCCGGCCGCGGGTACAGCTTCTCGGTGCCGATCGACCACGTCCCCGCCGGGCCCGTCTACTTCCCCAGCCAGCGCGTGGCCTGCACGCCCATCGGGGACCGGCTCCGGATCGCCGGGATGATGGAGTTCCGCGCACCCGACGCGCCTCTGGACCCGCGCCGGATCCGAGCCATCGCCGAGGCTGCCCGCCCCCTGCTGCGCGACGCCGACCTCGACGCGCGCGCCGACGAGTGGGTCGGCTCCCGCCCGTGCACGCCGGACGGGCTGCCGCTGATCGGGGCCACCCGTTCACCGCGGGTCTTCGTCGCCGGCGGCCACGGGATGTGGGGCATCACCCTCGGCCCGGTCACCGGGGAACTGCTCGCCGAGACCATCACCACCGGCCGCCGCCCGGCCGAACTGGCCCCCTTCGACCCCCTCCGCTGAGCGGCGTCGGACATCACTGTCCGTGACGAAAAGGCGGATGCCAGGAATCCCGGATCCGGTCACCGGGATCTCGGCGGATATCCGTCCGAACCGTTCTGCAACCGGAGTGCGAATGCAGGGTGCACGGTCGCCGAGAACCAACTCGGGGCCCTCGGCGCTCAAGGAGAATCGGCAATGATGCGTTCCGCTCGACGTGTGGTCGGCGTGGCCACGATCGGTCTCGTCGCGGCAGCCGTCACCGGCCTCGGTGCCGGTGTCGCCTCGGCCCAGGAGACCCCGCCCCCGGTGGCCACGATCACCAACCTCACCGGCCAGTCCACCTCCGTGAAGCTCGACGCCGGCTTCGTCGAGGCGCTGGGCACCCTCGGCGTCGCCCCGTCCCCCTCGGGCAACGCTTCGGTCGAGGACGGCACCGCCAAGTTCCCGATCACCGGCGGCAACGTCACGGTCTACAAGCCGGGCGACGTCTTCCCCTACGTCCAGGGCTCGATCGAGCACCAGGGCAGCGGCCTGACCCTGACCAAGGGCGACACCATGGTCACGCTCGACAACTTCGTCATCGACCCGGGCGACCCGGCCGTCCTGACCGGCCGGGTCAGCGCGGGCGGCAAGGTCATCGCCGAGTCGACCACGCTGTTCGACCTCAACGGCTCGACCCTGAAGCCGATCATGGTGGACTCGTCGGCCGGCACCGCGACCCTGACCGGCACCACGGTCACCCTGAACTCGGGTGCGGCCGAGGCGCTGAACGGTGCCTTCAAGACCGACGCGCTCAAGGGCGGCACGACGATCGGTATCGCCACCATCGTGGTGAACACCAAGTCCGGCGACATGCCGATGCCGCAGGGCGGCGTCGAGACCGGTGGCGGTAGCACCTCCGGCACCGAGAACACCGGCCTGATCGTGGTCGGCGGTGTGCTCCTGCTCGGTGCTGCCGGGGCCGTGGCGGTCTCCCGCCGTCGCGCCGGCTCCCGCAGCTGATCTGCCACACGGGCCCCGTCGACGGCACAGCGCCGCTCGACGGGGCCCGTGGCACGTCCGGCCCGGCGCCGGGACGAGTCCGGATGCGTCCGAACCGTCGGCACCGACGCAACCGAACACTCTGATCTCAGAACACACCTGAACGGAGTCGGCCGATGACCGGCGACACCCCCGCCCCGGGCCGCAGACGCCGGATCGCGCTCCTGGTCGCGGCCGTGCTCGCCGTGGTCGGCGTCGGACTGGTCGGCTTCGCCCTCCTGAACCAGGAGTCGGCACCCGAGCCGACCGCCGTCGCCGTGGGCCCGGGGCCGCCGGCTGGTGTCCCGGCGATCATCGGCTCGTTTCCCGAGTCGGCCGAGCCGGTCGGCGACCTCCTCCCGGCCTCGCCGCCCGCGTCGATCTCCATCCCCGACATCGGCGTGACGTCGCCGGTGAACCCGGTCGGCCTCAACCCGGACGGCACGCTCGAGGTACCGGCGCCCGGCCCGCTCTACGACCAGGCGGCCTGGTATCGGGCCTCGCCGACGCCCGGGGAGCTCGGCCCCTCGGTGATCCTCGGGCACATCGACTCGGCCGCGAACGGCCCGTCGGTGTTCTTCGAGCTGGGCCGCCTCGGGCCCGGCAAGAATGTCATGGTGAAACGCGCCGACGGCAGCACCACGACATTTCTGATCGACTCGGTGCGGACATTCCAGAAGGACTCGTTTCCGACCCGCGAGGTGTACGCGACCGGAAACCGATCCGAGTTGCGACTGATCACCTGCGGCGGCCCCTTCGATTCCGCTGCCGGCAGCTACGAGGACAACACGGTCGTGTTCGCCCATCTGGTGGATTCGACCCGCTCCTGAGCGTCACCGTGGTGGGGTCGGCCACCACTCGGCCCCCCGGGCCCTCCACTCGGGCATCCTGGGACCGGGCCGCCCCACGGCGGAGCCCCGGACGAGACGCGCCGTACCCGGATCGCCAAGACGACGCACACACCGGAGGTGCGTCATGGCATGGGTCTATCTCGTGGTCTCGGGGTTCTTCGAGACCGTCTGGGCGGCCGCCCTCTCGCAGAGCAAGGGCTTCAGCCGGCCCGTCCCGTCGATCGTCTTCGGGGTCGCGCTGGTGATCAGCATGGGCGGCCTGGCGCTGGCGTTGCGGGAACTGCCGGTCGGTACGGCGTACGCGGTCTGGGTCGGGATCGGCGCCGTCGGGACCGCCGTCTACGGGATGGCCGCGCTCGGCGAACCGGCGACGACGGCGCGGCTGCTCTGCCTGGTGGCCATCGTCGCCGGTGTGGCCGGGCTCAAGATCCTGCACTGAGCCGGGTCGGACCGTCCTCCTCGCCGGTGTGCGCGCTGTGCTGCGCCGCGAGCTCGGCGCGCGAGCGGATGCCGAGCTTGGAGTAGATCCGGGTGAGGTGGTACTGCACCGTCTTCGTCGACACGTGCAGCTCGGCCCCCACCTCCCGGTTCGACATCCCCCGGGTGACCAGCTCGGTCACCGCCGTCTCCTGCGGGGTGAGGTCGGCGGTCCCGCGCTCCTCCCGGCCGGGACGGACGTCGCCGGTGTGCTGCACACCGCCGGCTTTGAGCTCGCGGTCGCAGCGCGCGACGTAGGCCTGCGCGCCGAGCGAGGCGAACTGGTCACGGGCGGCGGTGAGGACCGCGTCCGCGTCCCGGCGGCGCCCGGCGCGGCGCAGCGTCTGGCCGTGCGCGAACGAGATCCGGGCCCGGTCGTGACGCAGCGGCAGCCCGTCGATCAGCGCCAGGGACGCCTCGAACGACGCATGCGCGGCGTCGACGTCGCCGCGGGCACCGTGCAGGCGTCCGCGCGCGTAGCCGAGCCGCGCGCGGCTCGACCGGTGCCCGCGGGCGAGCGCCCGGGCCTCGTGCGGGACCAGGAACTCCTCGGCCTCGTCCAGGCGCCCCTCCATGACCAGGGCGTTCGCGTAGACATCGGTCCACGGCCACCAACCGGGCTCGTCGATGCAGCTGTCCGGGCCGGACCGGGTCAGCGGCTCGAGCACGCGAAGCACCCGGGCGTAGTCGGCCCGGGCCTCGCCGACCTGAGCGCGGGCCAGCAGGCACGGCACCCGCATGATCTCGTAGTCCAGCACCCCCGCCTCGGCACTGCGCACGGACCGTTCGGCCTGCTCACGGTCTCCGCGCAGGGCGTGCACCTGGGTCGCGGTCCACTCCAGCAGCGGTCCGGCCAGCACCATCCCGGTGCGCTCGCCGAGCGCGCGACCCTCCTCGACGGCGGCGAGCGCCCGATCCCACTCCCCGCACAGGAACCGGGCCCGGGCCAGCCAGCCCAGCGCCCACAGCGAGATCCGCGACGAGCCGCGCAGATGCGTCGTCGGGACCGCGGACGCCAGCTCGGACAGGGCGTCGTCGACCTCGTCCAGGACGACGTCGAGCCACCCCTTGCCCATCGTGACCCGCTGCCCCTGGGCGCCGCGGTCGACCCGCCCGGTCAGCACCCGGTACTCCTCGACCGCCTCGACCGGCCGGCCCGCGGATGCCAGGCCCAGGCCCCGGATCGCGGCCGCCTCGACCGCCGCCGGTGCATCCGGCCCGACCAGCTCGGCGGTCCGGTCGGACCAGGTCACCAGGTCCCCGCCGCGGCACCGGGCGAGCGCGTGCAGCACGTTGCGCTGGCAGATCATCGCCGCCGTCCCCGGGTCCTCGCGGCAGTCGACCTGCTCCCAGGCCCGGCCCAGACGGTTCTCCGCCTCACCGGCGCGGCCGAGGACCACCGCGAGATAGCCGAGCACGGCGTTGCGTAGCGGCGTCTCGCGCAGGCTCTCCACCACCGGGATCATCGACGCGGCCGCGAGGGAGTCGCCCGCGCCGACCATCGCGTCGACGGCCCGGGTGACCCGCTGCTCACGCAGGTCCCGATCCTCGGTGAGCCGGCCGGCCTCGCGCAGCAGCGACGCCGCCGACAGCCAGGCACCGTCGTCGGCCTCCGCGCGGGCCTGCGCGTCGAGGCGGTCGGCCAGCTCCGCGTCGCGACCGGTCGTCGCGGCGGCCAGGTACTCCAGACCCCGCACCGGGTCGGCCACGACCTCGGCGGCCCGGCGCCGCAGGGTGGCCGCCGCGTCCGGGCCCAGCGCGTCGATCACGGCGGCGCGCACCATCGGGTCCGGCGCGTCGGCCATCGGTCCCCGGCGCCCGCCGGCCCGGATCACCAGCCCGGCCCGGGACGCCTCCTCCAGCGGGACGAGGAGATCGCCGAGCCCGGCGAGGCGGCCCGCCTCGTGCAGCTCGACGGCACGGCCGAGGACCGCGAGGGCCTCGGTCAGCGCCCGGGTCGGTTCCCCGACCCGGGCCAGCCGCTCCCCGACCGCGACGGCCACCGCGGACGGCGGCGGGAGCCGGACCTCCGGGTCCGTCCAGGTGTCGGCCGGCATCTCGTCGAGCAGCGCGAGGACGTGCCGCGCGATCCCCGCGGTGTGCCGACGCAACCGCTCGGCCACCCGATCCGAGAGCGGGATCCGCCGGGCCGCCGCGAGTTCGGCGACGGCGTGCGAGCTCAGGGGCCCGAGGTCGAGCCGCTCGGTCGCCGAGCGGGTGAGCACGTCCGCCGTCGCCGCCGATGCCTCGCCGACGCGCGCCGCGAGCACGACCAGCAGCGGCGCGGCACGGTGGTGGGCCACCGCGGTGGACAGCGTGCGCAATGAGTCCGCGTCGCAGGACTGCGCGTCGTCGACGACGGCGAGCGTGACGGCCTCGGCCGGCAGGCCGTCGACGAGCAGGGCGGCCGCATCGAACGGGTCCGCCGGCGGGACCGCCGATCCGAGGAGCTGGGAGAGCACGCCGTGCGACCGGCCGGACTCCCACTCGGCGCCGCGGGCCCGCAGGACCGGGCCGTCGTGGGAGCCGGCGAACTCCTCGAGCAACGCCGTCTTGCCGATCCCCGCCCCGCCCGTCACCAGTACCGACGACGGGCCACGGCCCTCGGCGACGAGCCGCGCGCGGTGGCGCAGACGGGCGAGATCGTCGTCCCGGTCGCCGACCCGAAGCGACCCTGCCGCCAAAGGGCCCCCCAAGAACCCGCAGTTGGCG
>JAKDNL010000245.1 GCA_030451825.1 Pseudonocardia sp.
CGCGAGCCTACGAAACCCCGTCCCGCCCCGCCCACGCGCACCCACCCCGTCGCGGCCACGACTGCGCGGGAACGCTCTCCCGCCCGGGACACGCCTGTCCGGCGGGGACCCCGGACCCCGTGCCGGTGTCTCGAAGGGACCCCTCGGGACCGCCCGGTACACGAGGGGACCCTTCGGGACGCGACGAGGGACGGGTCAGCCGGCGGGGGCGAGGACGACGACCGGGCGGGCAAAGTCGTCCTGGTCGGCCATCAGGGCCACCGCGCGGCCGTCCGGGGCGAACACGCCGTAGGTGCCGGGCAGGCCGGCGGCGGGCAGCGACTTGCCGAAGCCGACGTCGATCGCGGCGGAGGCGTCGACGTTGTGGCGCGGGAACGCCGTCGCCACCGCGGCGGCCAGGTCCAGTGAGAGGCCGGGGGCGTCGGAGAGATCGTCGACGGTCCGGGCGTGCTCCAGGGTGAACGGCCCGACCCGGGTGCGGCGCAGTGCCGTGAGGTGCCCGCCGACACCGAGGCCGGCGCCGAGATCGCGGGCCAGCGCCCGGACGTAGGTGCCCGACGTGCAGTCGACGACGACGTCGAGGTCGGTGACGCCATCGCCGCGACGCAGGCCGGTGAGCTCGAACGCCGTCACCGTCACCGGACGGGCCGGGATCACCACGTCCTCGCCCTCGCGGACCCGCTGGTAGGCGCGCTTGCCGTCGATCTTGATGGCGCTGACCGAACTGGGCACCTGCTCGATGTCCCCGGTCAGCGTCGCCATCCCGGCGCGGATCGCGACCTCGTCCACACCGGACGCGTCGACATCGGCGACGGTCTCGCCCTGCGCGTCGTCGGTGCTGGTGACGCGGCCGAGGCGGATCGTGGCGGTGTAGGCCTTGGTGTCCAGTGACAGGTGCCCGAGCAGCTTCGTGGCGCGCTCGATGCCGATCACCAGCACGCCGGTGGCCATCGGGTCCAGCGTCCCGGCGTGACCGACCTTGCGGGTGCCCATGATCCGGCGCAGCTGCCCGACGACGTCGTGCGAGGTCGGCCCGGACTCCTTGTCGACGATCACCAGGCCGGGCGGAGGAGGGGTACGGGACGCGGGCACGGACGCCGATCCTGCCAGCCCGCCTCGTGCACCCGTGACACCGCGCCGCCTCCGACGTCGCACCAGGTCACCCCTCGTGCGCGGATATCGCTGCCCGGACGACGATTTCCGCGCACGGGCGCGTCAGCGCGACAGCCGGTAGCCGACACCGCGGACGGTCGCCACCACCTCGCGGGCACCGAGCTTGGACCGCAGCGACGCCACGTGCGCCTCCAGGGTGCGTGCGGTGGAGGCGTCGGCGGTACCCCAGACCTGTTCGAGGAGCTCGGCCCGTTCGATCACCGCACCCTCCCGGCGCGCCAGGGCGGCGAGCAGGTCGAACTCCTTGCGGGTCAGGGCGACGGTCTCGCCGCCGGCGGTGACCACCCGCCGGTCCAGATCCACCGTCACGTCCCCGACGGCGACGACGGCGGCCACCGCGGACCCGGTGCTGCGCCGCAGGACGGCCTCGATCCGGGCCAGCAGCTCGTCCGTGGAGACCGGTTTGACCAGGTAGTCGTCGGCGCCGCTGCGCAGGCCCTGCACCCGTGCCGAGACGTCGCCGCGGCCGGTGATGGCCAGGATCGGTACCCGCGAGCGCTCCCGGATCTCGCGGCAGACGCCGAGCCCGTCGCGGTCGGGCAGGCCCATGTCCAGCAGCACGACGTCCGGCTCGTCGGCCAGCGCGGCGAGCGCCTCGGCGCCGCTGCCGACCAGACGCGCCGAGTACCCGGACGCGATCAGGGTGCGCCGCAGCGCATCCCCGAGCACGACGTCGTCCTCGACCAGCAGCACCCGCACGGACCCACCGTAGTGACCCCCTCGGCGCGCGCGTTCCTCAAGAGTCCCTCAATTCTCGTGTGCCCGCCGTTGACCTTGACCGGACCCGGTTCCTTAATGTGCCGCCAGACATACGTCGAGGAGGACGGACATGGCCGAGGCCGCCAGCACCGCCGCTGACACCGGGAATACGACCCCGTCGCGGAAGAAGAAGTTCTACGCACAGCTCTGGTTCTGGGTACTCGTCGGAATCCTCGCGGGCATCCTGCTGGGGCTTCTCGCCCCGGGGGTGGCCAAGGAGACCAAGTGGCTGGCCGACGCGGGGTCCCGGCCGAGACCGCCGCCGACCTGTTCACCTACGGCTTCAGCACCCGGGCCGTCGACGGCGGTCGCCCGCGCGGCATCGGTCTCGCGCTGGTCGACCGGATCAGCCGCCGTCTCGGCGGGACGGTCGAGGTCTCGGCACGCGCCGGCGAGGACGCGTCCGGGAACGCCACGGGAACCGTGTTCACGGTGCGGTTGCCGTTCGCACCGGTGCTCGCCGCCAACCGGTCGGGCGTGCACGATCCGGCGCCCACATCATCACACTGAGCCCTTCTCCGAACGGATCCTCGACGCGTGATCGATCTGAGTGGGACGATCCGGGCCACCGGTGGCCCGGATCCGCACACTCTGATCGATCATGGACAGGCGCGTCGTCTCCGGCCCGTACCGCTCAGACCCGCACCGCCCCCGTCACCGCCCACTTCCCCGACCGGGCCCGCTGCCCCACGGCCACGAGCCTGATCACCATGAACGCACTGAGCCCGGCCCAGATCCCGGCCAGCCCCCAGTCGAGCACCAGCGACGCCCAGATCAGCGGCAGGAACCCGAGGAGCGCGGCGATCAGCGTCGTCGTGCGCAGGAACGCCGCGTCCCCGGCGCCGAGCAGCACCCCGTCCAGGGCGAACACGACACCGGCGATCGGCTGCAGCCCGGCGAAGAACCACCACGCGGCCGGCACCACGGCGAGCACGCTCAGGTCGGAGGTGAACACACCGGGCAGGACCGGGTAGAGGGCGGCGAACAGCACCCCGAACCCGACACCGAGCACCAGCCCGTAGCGGGTCACCCGTGCCGCCACCGCCCGCGCCCGGGCCGCGCCGTCGGACCCCGAGCCCGCGGCCGGGCCCGAGCCGGACGAGCCCAGCGCGGACCCGACGAGTGCCTGGGCCGCGATCGCCACCGAGTCCAGCACGAGCGACTGGAACACCCACAGCTGCAGCACGATCTGGTGCGCGGCCACCGACGGCGCCCCGAACCGGGCCGCGACCGCCGTCGCGGACAGGAAGCAGGCCTGGAACCCCAGCGTGCGCAGCAGCAGGTCGCGCCCGAGCACCGCCTGCGCGCGCAGCACCGACGGCACCGGCCGCAGCCGGACCGGATCACCGGCCGGCGCCGCGGCGCGCTCGACGTGCAGCGCGCGCAGGAAGAACCCGGCCGTCACCGTCTGCGCGACGACGTTGGCCACCGCGGAGCCCTCCAGGCCCCACCCGTCCCAGCCGCCGACCCCGAACACCAGGAGCGGGCACAGCAGCGCGGACAGGCCGTTGCCGGCGATCACGTAGCGCAACGGGCGGACGGTGTCCTGCACGCCGCGCATCCAGCCGTTACCGGCCAGGGTGACCAGCACCAGCGGCGCACCGCACAGCGCGATCCGCAGCCACGACTCGGCGCCGGCCGCGACCGCGTCGCCGCCGGGTGTCCCGGCCCCGGCCAGGACACCGCTCACCGGCCCGGCCAGCAGCTGACCGGCGAGGAGCACCAGCAGCCCGACGCCCAGCGCCATCCAGGTCGCCTGCACGCCCTCGGTGACCGCGTCCGAGCGGCGACCGGCCCCGTGCAGCCGCGACGCCCGCGCGGTCGTGCCGTAGGACAGGAAGTTCAGCTGCGTGGTGACCTGGCTGAACAGCACACCGGCCACGGCGAGCCCGGCCAGCGGCACGGCGCCCAGGCGCCCGACGACGGCCGTGTCCACGAGCACGTAGAGCGGTTCGGCGGCCAGCACCGGAAGTGCCGGCACCGCGAGGTGCAGCACCTCCCGCGCACCGCCGGAGGACCTGCGGACGGACGACATGGATCTCATCCTCACCGGGAGGTCCGGACCACCGCACCCCTTACCCACGGGCCTGGCACCCGGGCCCCGTCGCCGGGACGGGACCTCGCTACTGCCCGGCCGCCTTCGGACGACGGCACAGGTAGCAGAACGCCGGCGGCAGGTTGCGCCACACCGTGCGGGTGACGACGACCTCGTCGAACGTCTCGTGCAGGGTCTCGCGGAAACGCCGTGCCGAAGGCAGGGGCATGCCCTGCGGGTAGGCGAACGTGGCGAACACGCCGGTCTCGCCGATCGCCGTCACCACCTGGCCGAGGATCGCGCGCTGGGTCTCCGGGTCGAACAGCGACCAGGGCAGGCCGCTGATCACGGCGTCGACCGTGCGCACGTCCCGCTCGGCCAGCAGTGAACCGAGCTTCGCGGCGTCGCCGTTGATCACCTCGACGCTGGGATGCGCCCGGGCCAGGTAGGTCGCCATCGCCGGGTCCAGCTCCACGGCCAGATGCCGGGCGGAGGCGGGCAGGCGACGGGACACCATCTCACTGACGGCGCCGGTGCCGGGACCGAGCTCCACGACGACCGGACTGCCCTGGCTGGGCGCCACCATCGCGAGCCGGGCCGAGAGCCACGGCGAGCTGGGGGCCACAGCCCCGATTCGGGCGGGGTTACGCACCCACGCCCCGAGGAACGCACGCCACGGATGGTCGGTAACCGCAGCCCGTGCGGATTCGGACGTCACCGCTCCACCTCCCGGGTCGGCCATCACGCTACGGCCCGGGCGACGGTATCGCTCGCCCCGGTCCCCCTCGGGTGATCGGAGGTGGTCCGGCTCACCCGGCGGGCCGGCTCAACCGCGGTCCGGTTCGTCCCCGAGATCCGGTTCATCCCCCGTGACCGCCTGCACGGCCAGTTCGGTGCGCAGCGCGTCCAGCACGTCCTCGACGGGGCCCGCTCGCTCCACACCGGCCGCACCCGGGTGCCCGCCACCGCCGAGCCGGCCGGCCACCGCCGACAGGTCGGGGACACCGGTGCCGCGCATCGACGCCGACCACTCCCCCGGCGAGATCTCGCTGAGCAGCGCGGCCACCCCGTCGCCCGCGACGGCCCGAAGGTGCCCGACGATCGAGGGCACCTCGGACCGGTACCGCTCCGCCGTGGCGGCGTCCACCGTGGCCCAGACCAGGCCGAGGCCACCGGCCGCATCCGGCTCGCGGCGCGCCCCCGCCAGGATCGTGGCCAGCGCGGCCAGCCAGCCGAACGACGATGTCCCGGACAGCCCGCGCAGCAACTCCGTGGGCTCCGCCCCGGCGTCGACGAGCTCCGCACCGAGACGCAGCGCATCCGCACCGCCGAGCCGGAACCCGCCGGTGTCGGTGTAGAGGCCCGCGAACAGCGCCCGGGCCTGCGCCGTGTCCAGCGGCACCCCGAGCGCGGCGACGACCCGGTGCACGAGCGCCACCGTCGCCGGAGCGCGCGGGTCCACCAGGTTGTGGGTACCGAACCCGGTGTAGGACGCGTGGTGATCCACGACCAACGTCACCCGGGCCACGTCGAGCAGCGGTGTCAGCGAGCCCAGCCGGCCCGGGGACGAGGTGTCGCAGCAGACGAGCACGTCCGGGCGTGCCGGCACCTCGTCCGGCTCGACGACCAGGCCGTCCGGGTCGAGCGTGCGCAGCGGTCCGGGCACCGGGTCCGGCCCACCGAACGACACCACGGCGGGGACACAGACCCGGCGTACTGCCGTGGCCAGTGCGACGGCGCTGCCCATCGCGTCGGCGTCCGGGCGGACGTGGCCGAGCACGAGCACACCGGACGCACCGCGGAGCAACTCCGCCGCGCCGGCCGCGTCGACCGGGCCGGGAGGCACCGCACCGGACGCCACCGGCGCGGCCGGTACCGTGCCCGGGGTCATCACTCCTCGTCGTCGCGCGGCGCGCGGTACGGGTCGGGATCGCCGGCCGGTGACGCCCCCGCGGCCAGCCGGGCCACCTCGGCGTCGGAGGCACGGGTGCGGGCGAGGAGCTCCTCCATCCGGCGGGCCTCGTCGGGCACCTCGTCCAGGAAGAACGCCAGGCTCGGCGTGTGCCGGACACCGGTCTGCTGCCCGACCCGGCTGCGCAGCACACCGGTGGCGCTGGCCAGGGCCGCCGCGACCCCCTGGGTGTCCGGCGGCGAGTCCACGGAGGCGCCCATCACCGTGTAGTAGACGGTCGCCTCCCGCAGGTCACCGGTCACCCGGGTGTCGGTGATGGTCACCATCGACAGACGGGGATCCTTCACCTCGTGCTCCAGCGCCTCCGCGACGATCTGTGAGATCCGCTTCGCCAGCTTGCGGGCGCGTGCGTGGTCGACCATGTCGCTCTACCTTCCCGACGAAACCTGCACGGTGAGAGTGGGAATCTCGACCGGTGACGACCGGTCGAGTCTACGAGGTGGGGCCGGGCGGGGTCCGGGGTGCTACTCGTCCTCGGGACCGAGCAGCCGGTGCCGCGCCGAGAGCAGCTCCAGCTCCGGGCGGCCCGCCACCAGCCGCTCGCACCGTTCCAGCAGCGACCGCACGTGCCCGGCGTCGGCGGCCACGCAGCTCACCCCGAGCAGCGCCCGCCGGTGCAGGTCCAGGTGCCCGGCCTCGGCCGCGGCGACCTCGAGCCGGCGCAGCTCGGCCAGCACCGGCCGGACGAGCGACCGCTTCTGCTTCAGCGACCGCACGTCGCCGAGCAGCACGTCACATTCCAGAGCTCCGACGTACATGGCACGACCTCCTGATGTTCTTGCGCAGCACCAACGCGCTCAGCCACGCAACCCCCCGCATCGGGGCGCGCCGATCCGTCGAACCCGACCACCGCAGCACGAAAGGCGGGGACGGCCGCCAGAGCGACCGTCCCCGCCCGAACAGGGCCGCTAGGCCCGGGGCTTCTCTCGCATCTCGAACGTCTCGATCACGTCCCCGACCTTGATGTCGGAGTAGCTCCCGAGCGTCAGACCGCACTCGTAGCCCTCGCGGACCTCGACCACGTCGTCCTTGAACCGGCGCAGCGAGCTGATCGGCAGGTTGTCCTGGATGACCGAGGAGTCCCGCATCAGACGCCCGCGGGCGTTGCGGCGGATCTCCCCACCCATCACGAGGCAACCGGCGATCGTGCCGAACTTGGAGGACTTGAAGACGTCGCGGACCTCGGCTCGGCCGAGCTCCACCTCCTCGTACTCCGGCTTGAGCATGCCCTTGAGGGCCTGCTCGATCTCGTCGATCGCCTGGTAGATCACCGAGTAGTAGCGGATCTCCACGCCCTCGCGGTTGGCCAGCTCGGTGGCCTTGCCCTCGGCAC
Source organism: Pseudonocardia sp. (assembly GCA_030451825.1). GTDB lineage: Bacteria > Actinomycetota > Actinomycetes > Mycobacteriales > Pseudonocardiaceae > Pseudonocardia. Next base: position 7,273 of record JAKDNL010000245.1, read on the forward strand.
GGACGTTGAAGCCCATGACGATGACGTTGTCCGCGATGGCGAGGTTGATGTCGCCCTCGGTGATCCCGCCGACGCCGCGGTGGATGACCCGCAGCTCGACCTCCTCGCCCACGTCCAGCTTCATCAGGGCGTCCTCGAGAGCCTCGACGGTTCCCGAGTTGTCACCCTTGATGATCAGGTTGAGCGTGTTGGTCTCCTTGAGGGCCGCATCCAGGTCCTCGAGGGAGACACGCTTGCGACGGCTCGCCAGCTCGGCGTTGCGCTCGCGGGCACGGCGACGGTCGGCGATCTGGCGGGCCACCCGGTCCTCTTCGACGACGAGGAACGTGTCGCCCGCGCCGGGCACCGAGGTGAAACCGATGACCTGCACCGGCCGCGACGGGGTCGCCGCGGTGATGTCCGCACCGTGCTCGTCGAGCATCCGCCGCACACGCCCGGAGGCGTCGCCGGCAACGATCGAGTCGCCGACGTGCAGCGTTCCGCGCTGCACCAGCACCGTGGCCACCGGGCCGCGACCGCGGTCCAGGTGTGCCTCGATCGCGACGCCCTGGGCCTCCATGTCGGGGTTGGCCCGCAGGTCCAGCGCCGCGTCCGCGGTGAGCAGGACCGCCTCGAGCAGCGAGTCGATGTTCGTGCCCTGCTTCGCCGAGATGTCGACGAACATCGTGTCGCCGCCGTACTCCTCGGCGACCAGGTTGTACTCGGTCAGCTGCTGACGGACCTTCGCCGGGTTCGCGCCCTCGACGTCGATCTTGTTCACCGCGACCACGACCGGGACGTCGGCCGCCTGGGCGTGGTTGATCGCCTCGACGGTCTGGGGCATCACGCCGTCGTCCGCCGCGACCACGATGATCGCGATATCGGTCGACTTGGCACCACGGGCACGCATGGCGGTGAACGCCTCGTGACCCGGGGTGTCGATGAACGTGATCAGACGCTCCTCGCCCTCCAGCTCCGCCGGCACCTGGTAGGCGCCGATGTGCTGGGTGATGCCGCCGGACTCGGACTCGCGGACGTTCGCCTTCCGGACGGTGTCCAGCAGGCGCGTCTTACCGTGGTCGACGTGACCCATCACGGTCACGACCGGCGGACGGGCCTCGAGGTCCTCGTCGGTGCCGTGGTTCTCGCCGAAGGAGATGTCGAAGGACCCGAGCAGCTCGCGGTCCTCCTCCTCCGGGCTGACGACCTGGATCTGGTAGTTCATCTCCTGGCCGAGCAGGTGGAGCACCTCGTCGGAGACCGACGCCGTGGCCGTGATCATCTCGCCCAGGTGGAACAGGACCTGGACCAGCGAGGCCGGGTTGGCGTTGATCTTCTCGGCGAAGTCGGTCAGCGAGGCACCCCGCGCGAGACGGATCGTCTCGCCGGAGCCCTTCGGAAGGCGGACGCCGCCGACCGACGGCGCCTGCATCGCGTCGTACTCCTGGCGCTTCTGACGCTTCGACTTGCGGCCCTTGCGGGCCGGTCCGCCGGGACGGCCGAACGCACCCGCGGCACCGCCGCGACCACGCGCACCGCCACCACCGGGACGACCGCGGAAACCTCCGCCGGCCGGGGCGCCGGCACCGGGGCCGCCACCGCCACCGGGACGGAAACCGCCACCGGCACCGCCACCGGGACGACCGCCGCCGGGACCGCCGCGACCCGCACCGGGGCCGCCACGAGCGCCACCGGGGGCGCCACGACCACCACCGGGGCCGGGACGCCCGGCAGCCGGACGCGCGGGCATCATGCCCGGGTTCGGGCGCGGAGGCATGCTGCCCGGCGACGGCGGACGCGGGCCACCGCGAGCGGCGTCACCACCGGGACGGGCCGCCGGGCGCGGGCCGGCCGGAGCGGCGCCGCCGCCCTGGCCACCTCCATGGCCACCCTGGCTACCGCCACCGCCCTGCGAGCCGGCCTGTGCGGCCGCTGCTCCGCCGCCCTGCTGCGGGGCAGCGGGCGGGCCGGGACGCGGCGCGGACGGACGCGGCGGGGCACCCTGGCCCACGCCGAACGGGTTGTTGCCGACCCGCGGCGCGCGCGGGCCGGGCTTCGGATCCCGCGCCGCCGGAGCGGACTCCGTGCCGGAACCGCCGGAGGGCCGCTGCTGGCGCTCCTCGCGTGCCGGGGTCTCCGGAGCGGCCGGAGCCTCCGGAGCGCTCTGCGCGGCCGGCTGCTCGCGCGGGCCGGGCCGGGGCCCGGGACGCGGTCCGGGGGTCGTCCCCGGGGTCGGACGGTCCTGGGCGGGAGGTGCCGGGGACTCCTGCGCCGGGGTCTCCTGGG
>JAKDNL010000246.1 GCA_030451825.1 Pseudonocardia sp.
TGATCGGGCGCACCGCCGCGGCCGGGCCGAACGCCTACTCCGACAACTGCCGGACCCGGGGCGGCGGGGGCGGCGCCGAGCCCGCCGACGAGGTCGCCCTGGCCCAGTTGCTGCGGCGCACCGACGTACCCGATCAGGGCGTGTTCGCCCCGGTGACGATCCCGGCCTCGCACACCGGCTTCGCCGCCCGGCAGGCGCTGGTGTGGGTGCCGCCGGCCTGGTTCGCCCGGCCGCGCCCGCCGCTGCCGGTGATCGTCCTGTTGCACGGAACGCCCGGCTCGCCGCAGGACTGGACCGACGGCGGGATGGCCGACGACACCGCCGACGCGTTCGCCGCCGCGCACGGCGGACGGGCGCCGATCCTGGTCATGCCCGACATCAACGGCACCCTCGACGCCGACACCGAGTGCGTCGACGGCCCGGCCGGACAGGTGGAGACCTACCTGACGGCCATCCTGCCGGCGTTCGCGCGCAGCACGTTCCGCACCGCGGCGCCCGGCCGGGAGTGGGCCGTGGCCGGCCTGTCCGAGGGCGGCTCCTGCGCGGCGATGCTCGCCCTGCGGCACCCGGGCGTGTTCTCCACGTTCGGCGCCTACTCCGGACTGGCGGGCCCGCGTCTGGGCGACACGAACGACGACACCGCCTCCACCATCACCGGGCTGTTCGGCGGATCCGCCCGGGAGTTCGCCGCGCACGAGCCGTCGGACCTGCTCGCCGCCCGCAGTTACCCGGACACGGGTGCCTGGTTCGAGGTCGGTGCACAGGACGGGCAGCCGGTGGCCGCCACCGGCGAGCTGGTGCCCCTGGCCCGCCGGGCCGGGATCGCGACGTGCGAGGTGGTGATCCCCGGCGGCGGCCACACGTTCGAGGTGTTCTCGCGCGCGTTCTCCGATTCGCTGCCCTGGATGGCGGGACGCCTGGGGCTCGTCCCGGGCGTTGCGTGCCCACCGGGCTGACCGGGTAACGCCCGCGAGATGAACTCCGAGTACGGCATCGGCGCGGTGTATCGACGAGAGGGCGGTCCGTCCCATGGCATCGACAGAGACGACGGCGCACCAGAAGAGCGGGGCGCTGACCCAGCTCGGCTTCGTCGTGGGCTTCCTGCCCTGGATCGTGTTCTCCGTGGTGGCCCAGCGCCTCGCCGCGAACGGGGTGGCCTGGAGCGCGCTGCTGGCGGTGGCGATGACCGTCACGGCGCTGCTGCTCGGGCGGCGTCGCCACGCTCCCCGGATCCTCAACCTGTGCTCGCTGGTCCTGTTCACGGCCATGGCCCTGATCGGGTTCGTCGGCGGGACCGCCGTCGACGAGTGGCTCTTCGACTGGGGGCGGCCACTGGTCGGTGTCGTCCTGGGCCTGTTCGTCCTGGCCACGGTGCCGATCCTGCCGTTCACCGCCGAGTACGCACGGCAGTCCACACCACGCGAGTACTGGGACTCCCCGACCTTCACCACGATCAACCGGGTACTCAGTGCGACCTGGGGTGTCGCGCTCGTCGTCATCGGCGCCGCGGCGCTGGCGGTCACCGCACTCGACGCCCAGGCCACCGACCCGGCCCGCGGCCACCTGCCCGACCTGCTGCTCAACTGGGTCGTCCCGATCGCCGTCCTCTGGTGGACGATCCGGTTCACGATGACCTACCCGGACCGCGTCAGCGGCCGCGCGGCAGCGGCCCGGGACACCGGCCGTCCGGAGCACGGGTGAGAGTGACGCTCCCCCTCGACCTCCACCACTGGAGTGATGGAGGTGGTCGCGACGGACCGTAGCGTCGGCAACCGAGCACGAGGAGGCCGTTGTGGTGAACGACCGGACGACACTGGCCAGGTTCCTGATCTCCCAGAGCGGGCGGCACCCGACGGCGACCGGTGAGCTGAACTCGCTCGTCCTCGACGTCGCGCTCGCCTGCAAGGCGATCTCGAGGCGGGTCGCCCACGGCGCGCTCGCCGGCGTACTCGGCGCCGAGTCGAGCACCAACACCCACGGCGAGACCCAGCAGACCCTCGACCTGATCGCCAACGACCTGTTCCTCCAGGTCAACGAATGGGCCGGGCGGGTGGCCGGGATGGTGTCCGAGGAGCTCGACGGGCCGCACCACATGCCCGTGGAACATCCCCGGGGCAAGTACCTGCTCGCGTTCGACCCGCTCGACGGCTCGTCGAACATCGACGTCAACCTCTCGGTGGGCAGCATCTTCTCGATCCTGCGGGCACCCCGTCCGGGGCTCGACGCGGCGGCCGAGGACTTCCTGCAGCCGGGATCGGAGCAGGTCTGCGCCGGCTACGCGATCTACGGACCGGCCACCATGCTCGTGCTGAGCGTGGGCACCGGCGTGCACGGGTTCACCCTCGACCCGGGCCTCGGCGAGTTCTTCCTGACCCACCCCGACCTGACGATCCCCGCCTCCGCCGCCGAGTTCGCGATCAACGCCTCGAACCGCCGGTTCTGGGAGCCCCCGGTGCGCCGCTACGTCGACGAGTGCCTCGCCGGGGAGCCCGGCCCGCGCGGCAAGGACTACAACATGCGATGGATCGCCTCCCTGGTCGCCGAGCTGCACCGGATCCTCACCCGGGGCGGGGTGTTCCTCTACCCGAACGACTCCAAGGACCCGGAACGGGCCGGACGGCTGCGGCTGCTCTACGAGGCCGCGCCGGTCGCGTTCCTCGTCGAGCAGGCCGGCGGCCGGGCGAGCACCGGCCGGCACCGGATGCTCGACGTCGTCCCGCAGGAGCTGCACCAGCGGGTCCCGTTCGTGTTCGGCGCGAGCGAGGAGGTCGAGCGGGTGGAGGCCCTGCACGCCGACGACCGATCCGACGTCGACAGCCATGCGCTCTTCGGAGCCCGGGGCCTGTTCCGCACGACGGCCTGAGAGCCAGAACGGAGACCACGTGTCCACACGACACCCGATCATCGCCGTCACCGGCGCCTCCGGCGCGGGCACCACCTCGGTCACCCGCACGTTCGAACAGGTCTTCCGCCGCGAAGGCATCGACGCCGCCTACGTCGAGGGCGACAGCTTCCACCGCTACGACCGGGCCGAGATGAAGCGCCGGATGGCCGACGCCCACGCCGGCGACGACCACACGTTCAGCCACTTCGGACCGGAGGCGAACCTGTTCGGTGAGCTCGAGGAGCTGTTCGGCGAGTTCGGCCGCACCGGCACCGGCAAGGTCCGCAAGTACCTGCACGACGACGGCGAGGCCGCGCCCTACGACCAGGATCCGGGCACGTTCACCCCGTGGGAGGCCGTGCCCGACGGGCGGGACCTGTTGTTCTACGAAGGCCTGCACGGCGCGGTGCGCACCGACGAGGTGGACGTGGCCCGCCACGCCGACCTGCTGATCGGCGTGGTGCCGGTGATCAACCTGGAGTGGATCCAGAAGGCGTTGCGGGACAAGTCGGCGCGCGGATACTCGACCGAGGCCGTGATGGAGACGATCCTGCGCCGGATGCCGGACTACGTGCACTACATCGCGCCGCAGTTCTCCCGCACGCACGTGAACTTCCAGCGGGTGCCGGTGGTCGACACCTCGAACCCCTTCATCGCCCGGACGATCCCGACCGCGGACGAGTCGATGCTGGTGATCCGTTTCGCCCGGCCCGCCGGGATCGACTTCCCCTACCTGCTCTCGATGCTGCACGACTCGTTCATGTCGCGGCCCAACACCATCGTCTGCCCCGGCGGCAAGATGGACCTCGCCATGCAGCTGATCTTCACACCGATGATCCTGCGACTGATGGAACGACGGCGCGGCGCGAGCTGAGCGGTGTCGGATCACCGGCGCCCCGGACCGGACCCTGCTGCCGGGTGTCCGGATGTCACCCGGAACACCGGGAACCGAGCGGCGACGTGCTCGAACTCGGCCAGTGGCGCGTCCGCGGGAACCGGCAGGTGCGCCCTCGCATTCGGTGCCCGCTTCAGGTAGGCCTTCAGGACCGGCGCGCGGCGGCCGACCTCGAGTTCCTCCAGCCGCACCTCCTCGCGCCGGCCGTGCCTGAGGACGACCTCGCCCCGGGCCGCCCGGACGTTGCCCGCCCAGTTCGCGCCCTCACCCAGCATCGACACCAGATAGCGCTCCCCGGCGACGACGACCATGACCAGGGGTAGTGCGACGGTCCGGCCGGAACGTCGACCCGGCACCTCGAGGGTCACCAGGTAATCGGGCGAGACACCGAGCGCGTAGATCGCGCCGGTGCATCGGTCGAGGATGCGGGCGGCCCTGTTGGGGCGCCCGTCACGGTAGAGCCAGCTCGTCAACCTCACCACGTCCTCCTCCATTCCGTTCGGCGGCCCTATACGCCGTATAGGTAATCGTACGGCGTATAGTTGTCAAGCGATGAGCCGACAGAGCAGCGACGACACCCGGCGACAGACCGCCCTCAGTTCCGCGGCCGTCATCGAGGCGGCACTCGCGCTCGCGGACTCACAGGGGCTCGACGCGGTCACGATCCGGCGGCTGGCGCGGGAGCTCGGCGTGACCCCGATGGCGCTGTACTGGCACGTCCGCAGCAAGGAGGAACTACTGGACGGCCTGGCCGCCGCCGTCTTCGACGAGATCGACCTGTCGATGGACGCGTCCGCGACGTGGCAGGAGCAGCTGCGGGCGCTGCTGGGTTCGCTGGTCCGCGCGCTGCGGGCTCACCCCTCCATCGCGGCCCTGCTCGCCACCCGCACCGTGTCGTCGGATGGGGGTCTTCGCGCCACCGAGGTCGTGCTGGACGTCCTGCGGCGCGGGGGGTTCACGCCGGCGGAGGCGACGCAGATCGCCCGCCACGCGGTGAGCACCGTGGCCAACCTCGTCGGAGGGGAGCCGGGGATGGTCTCCCGAGGGGTGCCCGGGAAACAGGCCGATGCGCACGAGCGCGCCGGGCTCCTGCTCGAGTCGCTACCGCCCGAGCGGTATCCGCGGCTCCTGGAGGCCGCGACGCCTCTGACCGAGGGCATCCACCCGGACGACTACGCCGCCTTCGGCCTCGACCTGCTCCTCGCCGGCATCGCCTCGATGGCCGCGCGCGAGCGCTGACCCTTCCAGGTCAGGAGCGCGCGATGGCAGCCAGCCCGGCGGCGATCGGGTCCAGGAGCGTCGGCAGGCCGTCCTCGTCCGGTCCCACGTCCACCGCGGAGCACCCGTTGAGGACCACCGAGGCGCCCGCATCCTTCGCCCGGTCCAGGGCCGGACGCACCGCCCGGGCCCACCGGACCGGGTCCTCGATGTCGGAGACCGCCAGGTCCAGGACGGTGACCCCGCAGAACGTGTCGGACCAGCCGTAGGCGCGCACGCGGGCCTCGAGCTCGTCGGCGATCGCCCGGTTGCGGGCGACGGCGGCCGTCCGGGCACCGGCCATGACGGCCGATCCCAGACCCGCCCGCAGCAGGCCGAGCTTCGGGCGTCCCGGCTCGGGCTCGCCGGGGGCAGGGACGCCGGGAGCAGGGACGCCGGGGTCGAGGACGCAGTCCGGCAGCGTCGCGTCGAACTCCCGCGGGACGTCGGCGAGCGCGCGCCCGACGAGCACCTCCGAGGCGCGGATCTGCTCCGCCGTCTCGAGCGCTCGCGGGGCGTCCGGCCCGATGTCGTGGAGCACGACCTCCACCCCGGCGGGGCTCAGCGCGTCGTATCGGGCCTGGCGCCGGATCAGCTCCGGCCCGTCGACGTGGATGGGGGTCACGGCGTAGATGCGCACCGGGTGTGACTCCTTCGTAGTAACGACCTGAGCGGTCAGAGGGTGGCGAGCCCGCGCAGGGCGGGACCGACGTCGTCGAGGCCGGGTAGCGCGTCGCAGACCCGGCGGATCCGCTCGACCAGGTCGCGGTCGTCCAGCAGGTCGGCCAGCAGGGTCTGCAGGGCGTCGGCGGTGAACGGGCGGTGGGCGACGTCGCCGACCGGGTTGGGCGTCTCGACGACGGCCTCCCGTCCGGCCCACCGCACCGTCACCCGGGCGGGGCGCTCGGCGGGCAGCCGGGCGTCGAGATCCGGGGCCGCCGCGACCTCGACGCGTGCCGCGAGCGCGGCCGTGCCCGGGTCGGCGAGGGCGGATTCGGTGAGCGCCGAGGGGTCGAGCGAGCCGTGCCGCAGCGCCGTGGCCACCGTGAACGGGAGCGAGAACATCGCCCCGAGCGCGCTGTCCCACACCGTTCGGTCGAGCCCGGAGGCGAGCGAGTGGGTCTCGACGAGTACGTGCTCGATCAGGTCGATCTCGACGCCTGCCCGGAGCTCGAGTGCGGCGTCCACGGCGGCGTGGGTGAACGAGCACGACGCGTGGCGTTTGACGTAGCCGTGCTCGACGTCCCAGCGCTGCCCGAGCGCCTCATCGAGCAGCGCCGGGTCGAGCTCGCCCAGCAGCGTGCCCAGCGACCCGGCCGCGGTGCCGGTGGTGCGGGCGATCCCGGCCAGCGCCATCCGGGCGGCCGCGAGGCCCGACACATTCGCTGCACCCACCCACGCGTCGCGCACCGGGTTGCCGTCGAGGGCGCTGTCGAAGTGACCGGCGACGGGCAGCCCGCCGCCGGTGTCGATCGCTGCGGCCGTGGCTTCCGGCCCGAGACCCAGCAGCCGCGCGCAGCCGGCCGCGGCGCCGGCGACCCCCCAGTTACCGTGCGGGTGGGAGCCCGGGCGCAGCCGGGTGGCGCGGCCGAACCGGGCCGCCACCTCGTAGGCGACGAGCAGCGCGGCCGCGGTGTCCGCGCCGGTGGCCCCGCGCTCGGCGGCCAGCGCGAGCACCGCCGGGAACCCGTGCGCCGCGGGATGGCCCTTCGCGAACTTGTGTCCCTCGTCGAGCTCCAGGCGGACCAGCGCGGTGGCCCCCAGCCAGGCCGCCGCGTCGACGGTGGTCGTCCGGCCCGCCCCGAACAGCGGCGCCGGGCCCTCGGGTGGGGACCAGGCCTCGACGAGCCTGCGCTGTGCGTCCTGGCGGGCGCCGAGTACCCCGACCCCGATGACGTCGAGCAGGACCAGCCCGAGGCGGTCCCGCGCGCCGGCCGGGACATCGGCCCACCGCAGTCCCGACGCCCAGCGTCCGAGGTGCTCGACGGCTGACCGCACGTCGTCGGCGCTTGCGGTCGTCACGCGGACGCCCTCAGGCCGTCGGCGCAGTCGCGGCCGGAGCCCCCGCCTGCGCCGGGGCCGGCTCCCGGGGCACCAGGAGCATCAGCAGCGCCCCGCCCACGGCAAGCAGGGCCATGACGAAGAACCCGCTGGTGAACGTGCCGGTACCGGCCACGATGAAGCCCATCACCGACGGCGCGACGATGCCCGAGAGGGCGAACGAGGCGTCCGCGAAACCGGCGGCGCTGCCCGGCTGGTCCGGTGCCGCGTCGATCGAGGCGACCCACCAGATGCCGCCGGTGACGAACCCGAACCCGACACCCAGCGAGATCGAGATGATCGCGACGGTGAGCGTGGGGGAGATCAGCAGCGGGATCAGCGAGCACCCGGACAGCAACAGCGCGACGCCCATGACGGAAAAGCGGCTGCGGATCCGCTGGCTACGCCGGTACACCCGGTCCACGATGATCCCGCCGACGATCGCACCGACGACACCGGCGGCCCACGGCGCGATCGAGAACGCGCCGGCCTCCTTGAGGCTGAGCTGATACGTGGTCGAGAAGTAGGTCGGCAGCCAGTACATGAACGCCCAGAACACGAAGCCCCACGCGAAGTACCCGCCGGCGACCACCCACAGGTTGCGGTTGCGCAGCAGCGGACGCCACCGGACCTTCGTCTTCTCGGAGACCGCCTCGGCCTCCTGACCGGCGGCGATGTATGCCCGCTCGGCCGCATTGACCCGCGACGACTCGGCCGGGGTGTCGCGCAGCGCGACGATCGCGACGGCCGCCCAGACCACGCCCAGGATCGCCATCGTCCAGAACATCCCGCGCCAGCCGATCAGGCCGATCAGCCAGGTCAGCAGCGGGCCGGAGATGAGCAGGCTGCCCGCCACCGCGACACCGCCGCAGAGCGCGAGCGCGATACCCCGCTCGGGCCCGGGCAGCCACCGGCTCACGGTGCGGGTCGCCGCCGGGAACGCCGGCGCCTCCCCGATCCCGAGCATCAGGCGCACGACCAGCAGCCCCGCGAACGTGGCCGCGATCGGGATCAGCGCGACCGAGACCGAGAACAGCGCGATCGCCGTGAGCAGCACCTTGCGCGGCCCGAAACGGTCGACCAGCGGTCCCGAGATGAACGCGAACACCATGTAGCCGACGGAGAAGATGCTGCTGATGAATCCGTACTGCGCCGTGGTGATCCCGAATTCCTTCTCCAGCGGTTCCACCGCGTAGGAGATGGCACTGCGGTCCACGTAGTTGATGACGATCAGCGCGACGATCAGGCCGATCGTCACCCACCTGAAGCGACTCTGCATATGGTGTCCTCGGATCCGGTCATGGGGCAGGCAGTGAATTGTTCCGCTCAGAGAAAGAGGTCGGTGTTTCTGAGTCCCGAGAGGGCGTCGGTGACGGCGCGGCCGTCGCGCAGGTCCCACAACGACGAGACGACGTCGTCGGCCGCACCGGGCACCAGGGCCCGTGTCGCGTTGCCGGTGAACTTGGCCGAGAGCTCGGCGTCCGACAGCGGTCGCTGCGGGCCGCCGCGGTTCTCCCGGACCCGTTCGGTCACCGTGGTGCCGTCGTGCAGCTCCGCGGTCAACACGGCCGGGAACTGCCGGGGGAAGATCGCCGTCGACTCCTCGTCGGCGACCACACGGACCCGCGAGGCGAGGTCGAGGCGGCGCGGGTCCGCTGCGGCGGCGTCGGTGAAGTCCTCGTGGAACACCCCGAGCCCGCCGCCGCCGATCAGCGCCGCGGCCACGGTGTACGGGCCACTGAACGCCGCGTGGTACCCCGAGCGCGGGCGCGCCTTCTCCTGCGCGGGCTCGGCGATGGTGCGCAGCACCGGCGCCGGGACCCCGAGGGTGAGCGCCCGGATCTGCCCGGGCTCGACGCCGCGGGCGCGCAGGGCCAGCGCCGCGTCGATCCCGGCGTGGGTGAAGTGGTTGCACGGGTAGGGCTTGAAGAAGATCCCGGGGGTCTCCCAGTCCTCGCCGAGACCGTCGGTGACCCGCTCGACGTGCACCCGGTCCCCGCAGAACGCCTGCAGGAACCCGAACCGGCCCTCGATCACCGTCGGTGGGCCGGTGAGCCCGTGCCGCGCGAGGTCGGCGGCGACGACACCGGCGTGCGCCGCCCATCCGCAGTGCACCCGCTTGATCGTCCCGCCGGTGCGGTTGGCCTCGATGACCCCCGCGCCCATGCTCGCGGCGATGCCGACCACCGAGGTCAGGGCCTCGGCGTCGAGACCGGCCAGCATCCCGGACGCGACGGCGGCGCCGATCGCCCCGCAGATCGCCGTCGCGTGCTGGCCGTGCTCGAAGAACACGGAGTTGCCCAGTTCCTCGTCGTAGCCGGCCATCCCGAGACGGCAGGTCACCTCGATCCCGACGGCGGCCGCGGCGAGCATCGCCGGGCCGCCCGCGCCGACGCGCTCGGCGGTGGCCAGGGCAGCGGGCAGCACCGCCGAGGACGGGTGCA
>JAKDNL010000865.1 GCA_030451825.1 Pseudonocardia sp.
TCTGAGCTATTCACTGAACTCGTCGAGGCGAATGCTTCCACTGGCTGAATCTGCCGGTTGCTCCCCTAGCGTCGGCTGCCTGAATGGCCACGACGGTTCGGGCCCGCCCGGCCAGGCGCGAGCGGGGGTGGGTTTCCGCCATGGGCACCGACCACCCGGACGAGCCCACCTGGGCTACCCGACACCTGCCCGCCGGGCCGCACCGACGACGCTAATCGGAAAACACTTCGATCCCCGTCGAACTAACCGGTGGCTATCGTGGATGCGGTGGCAGACACCCCCACGACCATCCCGAGGACCGAGGCCCGCGAGGGGCACGTCCGGCGCGGCGACGCGGACATCGCCGCGGTCGGCGCGCTGCTGGCCGACCCCGGCCGCGGCCGGATCCTGCTCGCCCTCGACGACGGCCGCGCCCTGCCGGCCAGCCTGCTCGCCGCCGAAGCCGGCGTCGCCCCGGCCACCGCCAGCAGCCACCTGCGCAAGCTGGTCACGGCCGAGCTGCTCACCGTCGAGAAGCACGGCAGACACCGCTATTACCGTCTCGCCGGGCCTGACGTCGGCGACCTGGTCGAAGTGCTCAGCCGCCTCGCCCCCGCCAAACCGGTCCGGTCACTGCGCGAAGGCACCCGGGCGCACGCGCTGCGTGCCGCGCGCAGCTGCTACGACCACCTCGCCGGACGGCTCGGCGTCGCCGTCATGGCCGCCATGATCGAGCGCAGCCAGCTCACAGGCGGCGACGCCGCCTTCGATCCCGACCGCGCCATCGCCGACAAGCGCGCCGGCTATGGCCGCGACCTCAACTACCACCTCACCGAGACCGGGCACGTCTTCCTCACCGACCTCGGCGTCACCCTCCCGGCGCGGCCGGTCGTGCGCTACTGCGTGGACTGGTCCGAGCAACGTCACCACCTCTCCGGCGGCGTCGGCCGCGCCCTGCTCACCCGCCTCGTCGAACTCGACTGGCTCCACCGCACCGCGGCCCACCGCGCTATCAACATCACCGATACCGGCCGCGACGGCCTCCGCGACACTTTCGGCATCAACACCGACCGATGAAGCCGTGCTTGACGGCAGGTCGCAGCGCCCGGTCACGGATCGGCTTGCGGGACGTCACCTCTCCCAGGGCGGTCACCGGTCGCGGCGCACGAGGGCGGCAGCTTTTCGCGATCGCCATCGATCTCTGGTCAATGTCAGTTGACACTCGCGTGACGACAACCTATGTTGACGGTCAACGCAGGTTGACGCACTGCCGTATCGTGTTGAGCCGTGGAGGGTATCGAGTTGACCGCACTGGCTCAGGCTGCTTGCGACGACGATCCGCGTATAGCGCTCCGCGCGGCTGCGGAGCTGCGTCGGGCGACCGAACGCGTTGAGGCTCAGCTGGTTCGACGGGCCCGCAACCAGGGCTTGTCGTGGACCGAGATCGCAGCGCAGCTCGGTGTGTCGAAACAGGCGGTGCACAAGAGGTACGGCGGGCGCGGCCTGCTGGGGCTGGGCAGCGAACGCTGAACGCACAACGAGGAGACCCTCATCATGACCGGACAGGCCGAGCTGAGTCATGTCGTCGACCAGACCGCCCGCCGAATCGCCAATCGTCATTCCGGGGCGGTCGCAGGCGCCATCGTCGCGGCCGGGCGCGTTCGGCTACCCGCCGACGGGCCGGCTCCTGATGTCGGCACGCTGTTCGAGATCGGGTCGATCAGCAAGGTCTTCACCGCGCTGTTGCTGGCCGAGGCCGTGATCCGCGGCGAGCTGACCCTTGACACCCCGCTGAAATCGATACTGCCGCGCGCGGTCGAGGTGCCTACGAGGAACGGTGTGGAGATGACCCTGGAGCACCTCGCGAACGCACACATCGGGCCTGCCCTCTCTGCCAAGATCACGTGAGACAGCTTGAAGTCAGCGGTTCACAGTAGAGGGCGTGATCGGAGATCCTGGTGCTCGTGTCATCGGAAGAACGTCGTGGTGCAGCGGCTGGCAGCGGCGAGTCGGCGGCGTCGTCGGGGCCGCGGTCGGCTGACGGCCCGTCGCCGCGTCCGTCGCGGCGGTCGTTCAGCGCGGAGTACAAGCTGGCGATCGTCG
>JAKDNL010000866.1 GCA_030451825.1 Pseudonocardia sp.
GCTGGCGCTGCCCGGCCCGTTCGGGGCCGGACACGTGCTGATCGCGGCCGCGACGGCGGGGCTGGGCGCCGTCTGCGGCCAGGCGATCCTGCGGGTGGTCAGCGCACCGCTGCTGGGTGTCGCGGTGGCCGCACCGGTCGTCGCGGGCGCGGCGCTGGTCCGGCTCGTGCTGGATGCCCCGGTGCCCGTGGTGGCGGCCGGGCTGACCGCCGTCGCGCTGGCGGTGGGGCCGCTGCTGCCGCGGATCGCGCTGCGCCTGGGCGGGGTCCCGGACCCCGCCGTACCCGGTGACCTGGAGGAGATCTCCCGCGCCGACACCCCCGCGCTGCCGGGTCCGGAGATGGTCGAGCGGGCCGCGCTCGCCCGCGGGCTGTTCGCCGGGCTCTCCGCGCCGGCCGCGCTGCTGGCCGCGGGGGGCTCCGTCGTCGCCGCGTCCGCGGGCGGATGGGCGGGCCCGGTGCTGGTCGCGGTGACCGTGGCGGTGCTGCTGCTGCGGGCCCGGGCGTTCGCCGAGGCCGCGCCGGCGCGGGTGCTCGGGGTAGCCGCGGTCGCGGCCACGGTGGGGGCGGCCGTCCCGGTCGCGCTGTCCCACGGCGCGACCGGCCGGCTGCTGGTCGCCGCCGGTCTCGGCCTGGTGGTGCTCGTCGCGGCCGGTACCGCGACCGGGACGCTGTCCCCGGTCGGACGGCGGACCCTGGACGTCCTCGAGCTGCTGCTGACCGCGGCGGCGATCCCCGCGGCGCTGGCCGCGATGGGCCTGTTCGCGCTGGTCCGCGGCGCATGAACGGCCGCACGGCCCGAAGACGCACGCTCGCCGCGGCCGGGGTCGCGCTGGCCGTCGGGCCCGTCCTGGCCGCCGGGCCGGCCGTGGCCGACCCGGATGCGGGCGCGCCCGGGCCCGCGGCCGGGCTGACCCAGCGGGTCGCATGCACGGCCCCGTCGGACGCGGGCGCGCCCCCCGCCGCCGCGGACCGCGGCCCGGATCCGCTGCCCGTCGCCGCCGGCGAGGCGGTGCACCGCGGTCAGCGGATCGCGGTGATCGACACCGGCGTGTCGCGGCATCCGCGCCTGGACGGCCGGCTGATCGGCGGCGGCGACTACCTGGCCGGCGGCGACGGTCTCGACGACTGCGACGGCCACGGCACCGAGGTCGCCGGCCTGCTGGCCGCGGCCCCCGACCCGGTCACCCGCACCGGCTCCGGCATCGCTCCGCGGGCGCAGGTCCTCTCACTGCGCCAATCGAGCTCGAGGTTCACCGTGACCTCACCGGACGGCCGGGACCGCCCGGCCGGCGAGATCGGCACCCTGGCCCAGGCGATCACCCGAGCGGTGGCGCTGCGCGCGACCGTCGTCAACATCTCCGAGGTGGTCTGCGTGCCGGACGCGCAGGCCGACTCCACCGCACGCCCGCTGCGGAGTGCCGTCCACGCCGCCGTCGGGGCCGGTGTGGTGATCGTCGCGGCGGCCGGGAACGTGGACCCGGCCGGCAGCTGCACCGGCGCGCCCGGCCTCGTCCCGATGCCCGCCATGTTCGGCGAGGTGGTCGCCGTCGGTGCTGTGGACGGCGAGGACCGCGCGGCCCCGTTCAGCATGCCCGGCCCCTGGCTCGACGTCGCCGCGCCCGGGGTCGACGTCGCCTCGCTGGCCGTGGGCGGCGGGACGACCGGGTCCGTGCTGAACGGGACCTCCTACGCCGCGCCGGTCGTCGCCGGGGTGGCGGCGCTGCTGCGCGAGCGCTTCCCGAGCCTGACCCCGGGCCAGCTCGCCGACCGGATCCGGGCGACCGCCCGGCACCCCGCGGCCGGGCGTGACGAGCGGGTCGGGCACGGCGTGCTCGACCCGCTGGCGGCGCTGACCGCGGAACCGCTGCTGCTGCGGCCCTCGGACGACCCGGCGGGCGGCTCGGTCACCGAGCCGCGCACCGGCACCGGCCCGGAGGTCACCGCCCGGGGCGGGGCCCCGCTGCCCGGGCTCGGCGAACACCGCCCGGACCACACCGCCGCGCTGACGGCCGGGGTCGCCGGCGTCCTGGTCCTGCTCGGGGCGGTGTCGGCGCTGCTGCGCCGTATGCGCCGACACAC
>JAKDNL010000867.1 GCA_030451825.1 Pseudonocardia sp.
CACAACATGCGCACGATGCGGTTCCTGCGCCCGGAGAAGCAGGCCAAGAAGGCCGTCGAGACGCTCGAGGTGTTCGCCCCGCTGGCGCACCGGCTCGGCATGGCGACGGTCAAGCTGGAGCTCGAGGACCTCTCGTTCGCGATCCTGCAGCCCAAGAAGTACCAGGAGATCGTCCGGCTGGTGGCCGACCGGGCGCCCTCCCGCGACACCTACCTGCGCCAGGTCATCGACGAGGTGACGCTGCAGCTGGACTCGGCGCGGATCTCGGCGACCGTCGAGGGACGGCCGAAGCACTACTACTCGATCTACCGCAAGATGATCGTCAAGGGCCGCGACTTCGACGACATCCACGACCTGGTCGGCGTCCGCGTGCTGGTCGAGGAGGTGCGTGACTGCTACGCCGCGATCGGCATGGTGCACGCGCTGTGGCAGCCGATGCCCGGCCGGTTCAAGGACTACATCGCCCAGCCCCGGTTCGGGGTCTACCAGTCGCTGCACACGACCGTGATCGGCCCGGACGGCAAACCCCTCGAGGTGCAGATCCGGACCCGGGAGATGCACCGCACCGCCGAGTACGGCATCGCCGCGCACTGGCGCTACAAGGAGATCCGCAGCTCGGCCGGCAAGAACCCCGAGGTCGAGGAGATGGCGTGGATGCGTCAGCTGCTCGACTGGCAGCGCGAGGCCGCGGACCCGGGCGATTTCCTGGACTCGTTGCGCTTCGACCTCGCCGCCCGCGAGATCTTCGTGTTCACACCGAAGGGCGACGTGATCACGTTGCCCACCGGTGCCACCCCGATCGACCTGGCCTACGCCGTGCACACCGAGGTCGGGCACCGCTGCATCGGCTCGCGGGTCAACGGCAAGCTCGTCGCGCTCGAACGCAAGCTCGAGTCCGGCGACGTCGTCGAGATATTCACGTCCAAGGCCGAGGACGCCGGCCCGAGCCGGGACTGGCTCCAGATCGCCCAGTCCCCGCGGGCCAAGGCCAAGATCAAGCAGTGGTTCGCCAAGGAGCGCCGCGAGGAGGCCGTCGAGGAGGGCAAGGAGTCGATCACCCGGGAGGCGCGCCGTACCGGCATGCCATTGCAGCGCCTGATCTCCGGCGACGCGATGTCCGCGCTGGCCCGGGAGATGCACTACCCGGACGTCTCGGCGCTCTACGCGGCGGTCGGCGAGCACCAGGCCAGCGCCCAGCACGTCGTGCAACGCCTGGTCGCCTGGTTCGGCGGTGAGGAGGACGCGGAGGAGGAGCTCGCCGAGCGGGCCACCCCGTCCACGGTCCGCCAGCGCCGCCCGTCCGGCAACGCCGGCGTCGTGGTGCAGGGCGAGGACGGCGTGACGATGGGCGACCTCTACGTCAAGCTCGCCCGCTGCTGCACCCCGGTGCCCGGCGACGAGATCCTCGGCTTCGTCACCCGCGGCGGCGGGATCAGTGTGCACCGCACGGACTGCACGAACGCCGGTGATCTGCAGTCGCGCAGCGAGCGGCTGGTCGACGTGGCCTGGTCGGTGTCGCCGGAGTCGGTGTTCCTGGTCGCCATCCAGGTCGAGGCCCTGGACCGGCACCGCCTGCTCTCCGACGTGACGAAGGTGCTCGCCGACGAGCGGGTGAACATCCTGTCCGCGTCGACCACGACCTCACGGGACCGGGTCGCGGTGTCCCGGTTCTCGTTCGAGATGGGCGACCCGAAGCACCTGGGCCACCTGCTCGCCGCAGTGCGCAACATCGAGGGCGTCTACGACGTCTACCGGGTCACCAGCGCGGCCTGACAACCCGGTTCCAGCCCGGTTCCGCCGAACCCCGAACCGGCCGGTTCGGTGCGCTCAGCCAGCGGGCTCCCGCTTTTCGGGCTCCGTCTCGGTGATGCCACTTTCCGGGATGCTCGGGTCCTCGATGGTGCCGGCTTCGGCGACGTACCGCGCTTGCTCCTCGGTCGCCACCGCGGGCCCGGACCCGCGGAGCCGCCGCCCGGCGGGCTCCGGGGTTAACCACACCGAGACGATCCCGACCAATCCGCCGACGATGAGGATTTAGGCGGGCACGTAGAAGCTACCGGTCGCTTTGACCAGTGCTTCA
>JAKDNL010000247.1 GCA_030451825.1 Pseudonocardia sp.
GGCCGACCGCCTCACGACCCGCGCCCGCGGGCTGGCCGGGATGAGCCTGAACATCTCCCCCGCCTGATGACCGTGCGCGGAGATCGCTGCCCTGGCAGCGATTTCCGCGCGCGAGGATCAGGTCAGGGCGTTGTTCAGGGCCTTGGTCCACAGGGCCAGGCCCTCGTCGATCTGCTCGCCGGTGACGACCAGCGGCGGGATCATGCGGACGATGTTGCCGTAGACGCCGCAGGTCAGCAGCAGCAGGCCCTGCTCGGCGGCGGCGGCGTGCACCTTCGCGGCGGTGGCGCCGTCCGGCTTGCCCTCGGCGTTGACGAACTCGACGCCGACCATCAGGCCGATGCCGCGGACGTCACCGATCGCGGCGATGCCCTGCGCGGCGTCCCGGACCCCGGCGACGAGCCTCGCGCCCTGCACCCGGGCGTTCTCCACCAGGCCCTCGGTCTGCACCACGTCCAGCGTGGCCAGCGCCGCGGCACAGGCGACGGCGTTGCCGCCGTAGGTGCCGCCCTGCGAGCCCGGCCACGCCTTCTCCATGATCGCCTTCGGTGCGGCGATGGCGGACAGTGGGAAGCCGCTGGCCAGGCCCTTCGCCGTGACGATGATGTCCGGCGTGACGCCCTCGGCGTGCTGGTGGCCCCAGAACTTCCCGGTACGGCCGTAGCCGGTCTGTACCTCGTCGGCGATCAGCAGGATGCCGAGGCGGTCGGCGCGCTCGCGCAGGCCCTGCAGGAACGCGGGCGGGGTCTGCACGTAGCCGCCCTCGCCGAGCACCGGCTCGATGATGAACGCGGCGACGTCGGCGGCCGGGGCGGTGCTGGCCAGCTGGCGGTCCAGCTCGGCCAGGCAGAACGCGACGGCCTGCTCCTCGGACCAGCCGTAGCGGTAGGCGAAGGGGTACGGCGCGAACGCGACGCCACCCATCAGCGGGCCGATCCCGGCCCGGATCTTCGCGCCGGACGTGGTCAGCGCGGCGGCACCCATCGTGCGGCCGTGGAACCCGCCGTCGAACGCCATGATCAGCGGACGGCCGGTGGCCTGACGGGCGAGCCGGACCGACGACTCGACGGCCTCGGAGCCGGAGTTGGAGAAGAAGACGGAGTCGATACCCTCGGGGAGGATCTCGCCCATCTTGTCCGCCAGCTTCAGCAGCGGCTGGTGCATCACGGTCGTGTACTGGCCGTGGATCAGCGTGGCGACCTGGTCCTGCGCGGCCTTGACGACCTTCGGGTGGCAGTGCCCGGTGCTGGTGACGCCGATGCCGGCGGTGAAGTCCAGGTGACGGCGGTCCTCGGTGTCGTAGAGGTAGACACCCTCACCGCGCGCGGCCTGGACCGGGGTGGCCTGCTTGAGCAGGGGGGACAGCTGTGCCATGTGCGAGGCTCCTGAACGTCGGACCGTGTCGTCTGCGCTACGAGTTGTCGAGTTGTCGACAATCCGATGAAAGCACGCCACACCGCCCGCGGCAACCCCCGTCCCGCACACCCGCGCGGTGCCGTGCGGCCGTTCAGAATCGGTGCCGGTGTGCACCGGTCGCATCGGCTCGGCCGTGCCAGCGCAGACCGGTCCGGTCCCGGACCGTTGGCAGACTGTACCGTCGAGAACACCCGTCGAGAACGAACCGGGCACTCTCGCGGGTGGCCGGACGTTGACGGTACGGCCTCGAAGCACAGCGCACGCAAGCGTCTGGTCCGCCCGCCCCCGGGCCCCTGGGACACGGCTCCCGGGACACGGCTCCCGGGACACGGCTCCCGGGACACGGGAGACGGGTAACCACGCAGAAACTGGGGACATGAACCTTCGGATCTTCGGCTGGTCTTACGCAGTCAGCGCGGTTGCACTCGTCGTCGCGTTCCTCTACGGCGGACCGGAGGCACTGGTCCTCTGCGCGATCCTCGGGATCCTCGAGATCTCGCTGTCGTTCGACAACGCGGTGGTGAACGCGACCGTCCTGAAGCGGATGTCGGAGTTCTGGCAGCGGATCTTCCTCACCATCGGCATCGTGATCGCCGTGTTCGGCATGAGACTCGTGTTTCCGCTGGTGATCGTGGGGGTCACCGCCAACCTCAACCCGGTCGAGGCGCTGTCGCTGGCACTGGAACAGCGCCCCGAGAGCGACCCCACCAGCTACGCCGCCCTGCTGAACGAGGCGTACCCGCGGATCGCGGCGTTCGGCGGCATGTTCCTGTTCATGCTGTTCCTGGACTGGATGTTCGAGGACCGCGACATCAGGTGGCTGACCTGGCTCGAGGTCCCGCTGGCCAAGATCGGCCGGCTGAACCGGCTGTCCATCGTACTGGCCCTGGTCTCGCTCGTCGTGCTCGCCGAGACCCTTGCCGAGGACCCGGCCGTCGTGCTCGTGGCCGGAGCGCTGGGCCTGGTCACCTACCTGGCGGTGAACGGCCTCGGCGAGTTCTTCGACCAGGCCGCCGACATCGGCGGCGACGCCGAGAACGACGCCACCACGGCGACGCCCAACGGCTCGGGTCCCTCGCAGCTGGCCAAGGCGAGCGGCAAGGCCGGGTTCTTCCTGTTCCTCTACCTCGAGGTACTCGACGCCGCGTTCTCCTTCGACGGGGTGATCGGGGCGTTCGCCATCACCACCGACCCGATCCTGATCGCGCTGGGCCTGGGCCTGATCGGTGCGATGTTCGTCCGGTCGCTCACCGTGTTCCTGGTGCGCAACGGGACGCTCGCCGACTACGTGTACCTGGAGCACGGTGCGCACTGGGCGATCGGCGCACTCGCTACGGTGCTGCTGATCGGCATCGGTTATCACGTGAACGAGGTGGTCACTGGCCTGCTCGGCGTCGCGTTCATCGGTGCGGCCCTGATCTCGAGCGTCATGCGCAACCGCCGGCTGGCCGCCCAGGGCGTGGAGACCGACAAGAACGCCGAGCAACTGGCTGCCGAGAAGGCCGAGCACAGCGAGGTCTGACACGCTGATCCCATCCACCGACGAATGGAGCACGAGTGTCCGTGAACATGTCCAAGGGTCAGAAGGTGTCGCTGGCCAAGCGCGGCGGTGGCAGCCTGAGCACGGTCCGGATGGGGCTGGGCTGGGATGCGGTCAAGAAGCGCGGCCTGTTCGGCTCGAAGGAACAGTCGATCGACCTCGACGCGTCGGCGATGCTGTTCGACGCGTCGGGCAGCCTGGTGGACTCGGTCTGGTTCCGTCAGCTGACCAGCCGGGACGGCTCGGTGCGCCACACCGGGGACAACCGGACCGGCGCCGGTGAGGGCGACGACGAGTCGATCGTGGTGGACCTGACGCAGCTCTCACCGGGCGTCACCCAGATCGTGTTCACGGTGAACTCGTTCACCGGGCAGGACTTCTCGCAGATCGAGAACGCGTTCTGCCGGCTGATCGACCAGACGACAGACGACGAGTTGGCCCGATACGAGCTCTCCGGGTCGGGCCGGCACAACGCCCAGATCATGGCCAAGGTGTCCCGGGACGGGTCCGGTGCGTGGTCGATGACCGCGATCGGGGCCATCGCTTCCGGGCGCACCGTCGAGGACCTGGTCCCGGCCACGGCCGGCCACCTCTGACGGCCCGACGAGGTTCCCCGGGCCGATCGGCCGGGGAACCTCGTCGTCGGTGCCCGCGTGCTAGAGGTCGAACTCGGCGGGCGCGATGCCCACCGCATTGCACGCCTCGCGCACGGCGGCCTTCTCGTCGGCGTCGAAGTTGCCGTCGGCGCTGCCGATGATGATGCCCACCTGGATCACCGCCCGCGCAGCGTCCGGCTTGGGCTTCAGCTTCGACAGGGCCTGGATGGCCTCCACCTTGCCGAAGTCGTAGTCGGCCTCGAGCTTGCCCGAGTAGTGGGTGAAGCGCTCCAGCAGCTCACTGGCCGGGAAGACGGACAGCACGTCGTTGCTGCCGATGAACCCGGCGGTCTTGCGGCGTTCCTCGGCGTCGATGCTGCCGTCGGCTGCCGCGATGAGTGCGCACATCGCCATGCTGGCGCTCGCGAAGTCCTTGTTCTTGAACTTGCCCACCTGGGTCTTGGCGTTGGCGGACATGTCCGCCGCGCGTTCCTTGAGTTGGTCCCACAGGGCCATGAACCGAGCTCCTCACGTTGGGCGTGTCGATGACAGCCTGCCAGAGGCAGACACTTCGGCGGCTGCCCGGTCGAGCAGCCAGGTCAGCACCTCCTCGCCGGCCATCACCCCTACCGAGGTGGTGACGGCGAGTCGGTCGAGATGGAACCCGGTGTCGGCGAGCTCACCGTGAGCCGGCCGGATCGCGGCGTCGGCGTGGCTGAGCAGGTCGGCGTCCAGGAGCGAGTCGCCCGCGGCGAGCATCGGCCCGTCCCCGCATCGGCGGGCCACCTCCCGCGCGGCCGCGGACTTGGTGAGCGGGCCGGGCACGGCGTAGACCTTGCGACCCTGCACCGAGACCTGCCAGCCCCGCGGGGAGCACCAGGCCGCGAGGTCGTCCACCCACCCCGAGGGCAGCGCTTCCCGATCGACGACCGCGTAGACGAACTGCCCGGCCGCGGTGCGCCGTTTCAGCACGAACTCCCCGTCGCACTGCTCCATGCGCGCGACCACCTCGCGCAGCGGCGTACAGCCGGCGAGACGGTCGCGCACGGTGGCCGCCCAGTCCGGGTCCGGGACCCCGTCGACCATCAGCACTCCGCCGTTGGCGGCGATGGCGTACCGGGGCGACGGCCCGGGAAGCCGCACCCGGGCGAGCTGCTCCGGTGTGCGGGTGGTGGTCGGCACCAGGACCGTGACGTCGCAGAGCCTGCGCCACGTCGCCGCCGCGGCCTCGGTGAGGTAGGACAGCGGAGCGCCCCGATGGAGCTCCACACAGAGCAGCCGTGGCGCATCGGCATCGGGCCCGCTCAGGTGCAGGGCGCCGGCAGAGTAGATCACCGTGCGATCCAGGTCGGTGCAGACCACCGGGGTTCCGGGCGGCAGGTCGGGTCTCATCGGCCGACCGCCCGCCCGTCGGCCCCGGTGGCCCCGCGGGAGAACCGGGGGTGGATCAGGCCGACGCAGGTGTACGGAAGATCCTCGACCTCCTCGACCGGTACCCCGCGGCGCGCCGCCAGCATCCGGACGGGGGCCAGGTCCGCGGCCGGTGCGCCGGCGCGGGTCAGCACCTTCCACGGCACCCGGCGCAACAGCACCCGGATGGTTTCGCCGACGCCGGGCTTGACCAGGTTGACGTCGCCGATGTCGTAGACCCGCACGATCTGCTGCACTGCGTTCAGTCCGGCGTCGTCGGGGGCCGGGCGCGGACGGTTCGGTTCGGACCGGACGCGGTCGGCCACGTCGGGGAACCGCTCGGTGATGGTGTCCACGAACGCGGTGGAGACGTCGTCCGCGGCGAGGTCCGAGTAGAACTTTGCGCCGTGGTATCGACCGGGCCCGATCAGGCGGGCGTTCAGGACGGTCCGGGAGACCAGGCCGGAGACCGTCGAGTTGAGGCAGGCCGAGGGCACGAGCCAGTCCTCCCGGGTGCCGAACAGGGTGACGCAGCGACCCGGGTCGGCCAGCACGGCGAGTTCCGGATCGAAGCGGACCGCTGTGTCGACCCGGTAGGAGCGCAGTGCGGCGGCCAGCTCGCCGGCGATCACGC
This sequence comes from Pseudonocardia sp., assembly GCA_030451825.1. GTDB lineage: Bacteria > Actinomycetota > Actinomycetes > Mycobacteriales > Pseudonocardiaceae > Pseudonocardia. The sequence continues at coordinate 5,597 of JAKDNL010000247.1, forward strand.
CCTTGCCGGTCCACCCGTCGACGAACTGCACCCGTGCGGGATCGTGGTGGGCCGCGAGGTGCGCGAGCGCGAGCCGGTCGATCCCGCGACCGCGCACGATCGACACGGCGTAGTGCGGGAGGTCGAGACCATGCATCACGGCGGCCCAGCGCCGCAGCAGGATGGCCACCGGGGTTCCCGCTCGGGCCAGCGAAGCCAGCACGACGTCCGGCCCGCGGCGGGCCAGCACCTGCTCGGCGACCGACCCGACGGCGTGCGCGACCCGGGGTGCCGCGGTGGCCAGCGCATGCCGGTAGAGGTCGAGGTATGCGGCATCGGGCCGGTACTCCACGGGCAGCGACTCGGCATAGTGCGCGCCGCCGTTCTGCACGGCCTCCTCGCGCTCCGCGGTGGGCGCCTCCAGGACGACACCGGACAGGTCCGTCAACAGCCAGCCGACGTCGTCGGCGGCGTAGCTGCCGAACGACGGGCCCCGCAGCGGTTCCGGCGTCGGGCCGCCGTCCCCGCTCACGGCGTCACCACCAGGACGATCCGCGTGGCCAGCGGGGCCAGCTCGCGCAGCAGCCCGGTGCGCAGCGTGCCGGTGTCGGCCGGGGGGTCGACGACGACCAGGATCGTGTCCCACGGCGGGTCCACGCCGGCTCGGCCGAGGTTGTAGGCGAACCGCGGGCCCGGGCCGTCGACCGGGTCGTCGTGCGCGGGGAACGTGATCCCGCTGGTCAGAGCGTAGTCGGGCTCGTCGACGACTACCGCGGGGGACCGGGTGGTGGAGGAGAACGCGACCCGGTGACCGGCGTCGGCGAGGGTCTGGGCCACACGCAGCGGCAGCGCCATGAGCTCCTCGGTGCCCAGCACGAGGGTGCTCTCGTCCGCGTGTAGGCGGCCGGCCCGGACCAGGTCGTCGACGAGGCCGGGGAGCGCCGCGGAGAGCGTGCGGTGGTCGGCGGGGGTGAACCCGTGCCGCCCACCCGTCGGCAGGGCGCCCGGCAAGCCGAGCTCGGCCAGTGCGAGCCTGCGGTCGGGTTCGGGGGCGCCCCCGGGCGGGGCCGCCCCCTCCGCACGGGCGAGACCCGCTCCACGCGAGTCGAGCTCGGAGCGGACGGCGTCCGCCCGCCGGATCAGATCGGACGGCAGGGTCACCTCCGCGCGGGCCAGCGAGACCACGTCGAGTCGCGCTCCCAGGTCACGGACGTGCTCGACCAGCGCGCCGTCCGCCGGCCGGGCATCGACCAGCGCGGCGACGACGTAGTGCCTGCGGGCGGAGCGCTTCTGCAGGGCTGCGATCGTGTTCAGCACGGTGGTCCCGGTCGACAGCTCGTCGTCGACCAGCACGAGCGGACGGTCGTCGCACAGCAGGGCCGGATCGGCGGGCAGCAACAGGTGCTCGGCGGCATGCGAGTGGGCCTCGGTGAATCCCCCCGCGGTGGCGATGCACCCGACCGGCCGACGGGTGGAGTGCAGGTAGTCGACCCCCGCCCCCGAGCCGCTCGCATCCTGCAACGCCTCGGCAACGCCGTGACCCAGCGCGGTGGCCGTCTCGGCGTAGCCGAGGACCACCGCCGCACCGGCGGGGTCGGCACCGCGCCCGCCGGCGAGGCGGTGCAGGGCCACCGCCGCGCCGGGGTCACCGCGCACCGCGCAATGCAGCAGGTCCACCGGGAGGGTGCGGGTCGGGCGCCCGGCGAGCGCGTCGGCGACCAGCCCGCCCAGCAGCATGGCCGCACCGCGCACGAGACGCGGGTCGGTCGGAACGTGTTTACCGAGCATCCGCGAGACCAGCAGGTGGGCGCGGCGAGGGTTGCGCCGCAGGGCCAGCCCCAGCAAGGTCGCCGGATCGGCGCCGTGCGCCGCCTCGCCGGCTCGGAGCAGGCGAACACCCAAACGCCCCAGGACCGCCGCTTCTGTGCGGTCGGGCGCTGCGCCAGCGGTCACCGGGAGAGGCTCGCGGCCAGCAAGTCCACGTAGGAGACGCCGTCCGCGGCGACCCCGTAGACGCCGGAGCGCAGCATCGTGGCCCGGGCCCACGCTGTGTGCGGGCCGATCTCGTTCATCTTGTTGCCGTGGGCAGACGGTCGCACCCCGCCCATCTGATCAGCCTCCAGCACGTCGCGGGCGTCCCGGTACTCCTCGAGCGAGACCACGTGGAGCGCGTTCACGACCGGCACGTGGCTGGGGTGGATCGTGGTCTTGCCGATGAGCCCGTTCGCCTTGTCCATCTGAACCTCGCGGATCAGGCCGTCCATCGATCGTGTCACCAGGGCCCCGCGCAGCTCGGCCCGGTCCTGCTCGTCGAACGGGGACCGTCGCAACTGTGGCTTGAACAGCCGGCCGGGGCCCGCGAAGTACTCCCAGACGGGCCCGGCGAGGGTGAACCCGGTGCCGTCCGTCCGGCCCAGCATGTTGATCACGTCGGCGATCAGGTCGGCGATGACCTTGACGTCGTAGACGGACAGCTCGGGTGAACGACGCAGGCCGTAGAGCGCGCACAGGTCGGTGGCCCCGATCCGGACCGCGAGGACCCGGCGCCGATGCCGGATCAGCAACGCTCGCAACCGGGTCAGCTCCGCGACCCGCGTCTCCGCGTGCAGGATCACCCCGGACTCCAGGACCGGCATCACCAGGAGCTCCCGGCCAGAGCGCTCGTCGGCCTCGTCGAGCGCGTCGAGGTAGGCCGGCCCGGTGTCCGCGGTGAACTTGGGCAGGACGAATCCTGCGAGGATCGCCACGGCCGGACCGAGCTCCCGCACCAGGCGGGGGATCTGGCCGGTGTCACGGACCCGGACGAACAGCAGCGGCAGGCGGTCGCCGCGGCTGGCGTGCAGCTGCTGCAGGGCCCCGACCAGGTTCGACTCAGCCCACGGCACGATGTCGTCGGGAACGGCGTCCTCGAGGCAGAGCACGGCCGCCGTGGCGCCGGCCAGGCTCTGCTTCGTGATGTCCTGCGGCAACGATGGCCGGTTCGCGGGGATGTAGAGCGTGGCCCCGAGGGCGATCGAGAGTGCCTCGGTCGTGCTCTCCGGGCCGAACGGCTCCGGCGGACGCTCGAACAGCGTCATCGTGTCCGCGCGGCTCAGGTATCCGAAGTGCTGCACACCCACTCCCCCCACCGCCACCGCGGTGGTCGCCGCCGCGCTCCTGCGGCGCCGCCGCGACCACCTCCCGCCCCTGAGGCGCTCATTTACTGCCGCGCGCCCACTTCATGCCCCAGCCGTAGGCACGGTCGATGTCGCCCTGGCCGCCCCGGATGTAGCGCACCTCGCGTTGCACCACTAGGTCGCCGCCCTGGTTCTCCAGCATCGCGATCACGCAGCTGCGGGACTGGGGGTCGTGGTCGTCGAGCCGGACCTCGATCTCCGGCCCGGCGGCCGGGTGCAGTGTCACCACCCCGTCGGCACCGGCCCAGTTCGGGGTGCCCTCGTAGATGAACGTGAACACCAGGACCCGCCGGATCTCGTTCACCCGGGACAGGTCGATGAACATGTTCTCGCCGCCCACGTTGCCGCCGGAGCGGTCGTCACCGTCGAGCCGGATGATCGGAGCGCCGGACGACGGAGCCTGGAAGGCGTTGCCCAGCGCCTGCACGACGCCCTTGGTGCCGTCGGTGAACTCCCAGAGACAGGCCAGGTCCAGGTCGATCGCCGACGACCCGGTGTCCGACAGCTTGCCGAACAGGCCCTTCTTGGCCGGCGCGGACCCGGTGCTCCACTGCAGGTTCACCCGCAGCTGCCCGCCGCCGGCGCCCCGTTTGGTGAGCGAGACGCTCGGGTCGGACTTGGTGAGCGTGACCTTGGACAGCGAGACACCGCCGTCCTCCGGGGCGGGCGGCGGGGGGGGGGGGGGCCCCCCCGCGCGGCGGGGGGGGAGCAGACCCCACCCCACACCACCAACACAAACCCCCCA
>JAKDNL010000868.1 GCA_030451825.1 Pseudonocardia sp.
TGAGCTACCGCACCGAGCCGACGGGGTGGCGGTCGCCGGCGTTCGAGCGGATGGTAGCCGCCGGTGCACTCGACCCGGTGCGCGACGCCGTCGTCGGCGAGGAGCAGCAGCACAGCTCGTGGCTGTTCGGCGACCCCGCCACCCCGGTACTGCGCGCCTACGCCGGGGACCGCGCGCGGATCCGGCTCGTGCACGCCGGGGTCAAGGAGACCCACGTCTTCCACCTGCACCTGCACCAGTGGCGGGCGGTCCCCGGAGACGAGAGCTCGCCGATCGTCGACTCGATCGGCATCGGCCCGCAACAGGCGTTCACCATCGAGCCGATCGCCGGGGCGGGGTCGGTGCAGCGGGCGGCCGGCGACGCCATCTGGCAGTGCCACCCGCACTCGGGGGCGTGGGGGATCTGGCGGGTCTTCGACGTGGCCCAGGACGGGACCGGCCGGTACCCCGACGGCACGCCGATCGAGGCGTTGCGCCCGCTACCCGGCCACGAGCCCCCTCCGCTCCCGACCCCCGAGCGGCCGGGCTTCCCGGCGTTCCTCCCCGGGGTGTTCCCGCAGCGCTCGCCCCGCCCGCCGCGCACACCGTCGATGCCGCCCGGGATGGGGCGCGAGCCCACGGCGCTCGAACGTGCCGCGTTCTGCGCGGACCCGCAGCCGGGGGAGGCCTTCACCAAGGTGGCCCCCGACCCGGACGCGCAGGTGCGGCGCTACGACCTGGTGGCGCTGCAGGGCACGATCGACTACTTCCGCGGCGAGCACACCGGCCGCTCCGATCCCCGCGGCGTGCTGTTCGTGCTCGCCGAGGAGATCGATCAGGCCGGCGGCGTCGAGGCCTTCCGCGCGCAGCTCGAGGCCGGTGAGCGTGAGGTGGCTCCGATCGCGATCCGCGCCGCGCGCGGCGAGGTCGTCGAGCTGTCGCTGACCAACGCGTTGCCGCCCGGATGTCAGGAGGCGACCGCGTTCGACCCGGTGCTGCCCTTCCAGCCGGAGTGCGGCCTGCATGTGCACCTGGTCTCGTTCGACCCGCTGGTCGCCGACGGGGCCGCCGTCGGCTGGAACTACCTCTCCGGCACCACGACGGCGGACGCCGGCGCGCGGGACCACGAGCGGTACCGCACGTGGATCTACCGCTGGTACTGCGCCGAGGAGTTCGGGACGGTCTTCTTCCACGACCACCTGCTGGCCGGAAACCGGCAGCGCCACGGCCTGTTCGGCTGCCTGGTCGTCGAGCCCGCCGGAGCGAGGTGGACCGATCCGCACGACCCCGGCCGGGAGGTCGCGAACGCGACGCAGGCCGTGGTGACGTTGCCGGACGGGACGTCGTTCCGCGAGCAGGTGCTCGGCGTCGCCGACTCCGTGCCGATGGTGGCTCATGGCCACGACGGGCCCGGAGGTGGCGGCGACCCGGTCGACCCGCCGTCGTCGCGGGGAGCACGCGGCGAGATGGGCGCGATGGCCGTCGGCTACCGGTGCGAACCCCTGGGCGAGCGCCCCGGTGACCCGGCGGACTGGTTCTCCAGCGCCGTGCACGGCGATCCCGGCACACCGCTGCTGCGGGCCTATCCGGGTGAGGAGATCCGGTTCCGGCTCTACCAGGGCTCGCTCGTGCAGCGGCACAGCTTCGTCGCCCACGGGCTGCGCTGGCGTGCCGGGCGCGACGATCCGGGCTCCCCGCTGCGCAACCAGCAGACGATCGGTACCTCCGAGGCGTTCAGCCTGCACGTCGACGAGGTGCACGGGCCGGGGGATCACCTGTGGTCGTTCGCCGCGAACGACGACACGTGGCTGGGTTGCTGGGGCCTGGTCCGGCGCCACGATGTGGAGACACCCGACCTGCCGGCGCTGCCGACGGCGTTCCGCGACGGCGGGCCCGCCGCGTTCGACCCCGCCGCGGCGCGCCGCTACCACGTGCGGGTCCGCGCCCGGCAGGCCCGCTACAGCGCGTCGCGGACCGATCCGCTGGCACTGGCCTACACGGTCGACGGCGGTCCGGTGGGCGAGCCGCTGGTGCTGCGCGCCAGGGTCGGGGAGTGGGTGGAGGTCACCCTGACCAACGAGCTGCCCGGGCCCCCGCT
>JAKDNL010000248.1 GCA_030451825.1 Pseudonocardia sp.
CGACGGCTCGACGCTGGACCTGTTCGCCTGGGTGAGTGCGCCGTGAGATGACCGTCATGGCGCTCCGGCCCGGGACCGAGCGGCATGCAAGTCATCTCACCGTGGAGTGACCTGACTTCGCCGACGGCGGCCGGCGAGGTGGGGTGAGCGCGCCGGGGGACACTCCGGCCAGGGCTCGGACTTCGCGGCTCAGGTGCGGCTGGTCGGAGTAACCGGCCCGGGCGGCGACCTCGGCCGGCGCGACCCCGGCGTGGAGCAGGTCGGTGGCGGTCCGGAACCGCAGCACCCGGCGGACGGTCGCCGGCCCGTAGCCGAGGGTGTCCAGGCAGTGCCGGTGCAGCGTCCGGGTGGTGCACCCGAGCTCGTCGGCCGCGGCGGACGCGGTCCCGCCGCGGCGGAGCAGGTCGAGCGCCCGCCCCGGCAGCGGAGGCCGGGCGACGGCGGACGGGCGCGGATCGGGGTCGGCGAGCAGCCGTCCGGCGAGGTGGACGAGCAACGCGAGGTCCACGCGACCGGGCGACGGGTGCGTCCCGGCCGGGACCGATGCGTCCGGCCGCGGTAGGTGCTCGAGAACCCGGCGGGTGCGGGGCGACAGCTCGGCGAGCGCGACCCGCCGGTCGCGGAGCCCGTCGGCCGGGACGCCCAGCAGCACCGGGAGGTGACCCGGGCGGAAGCGCAGGCCGGTGACCGACGAGCCAGGACGTCGCGCGGCCAGGTGTGCCGCGGTGTCCGGGCCGGCCACGAGGGTCTCGTCGTCGACCAGCAGCAGGTCCATGCACCCGTCGGGGAGCACGCGCTGGGTGTGCCCGGGGTCGCGATCCGGGACGCCGGCCCGCCACGCGCACTCGACCATCCCGCGCAACGCGACCGGCAGCCGCTCCGGGGCCAGCTCCCGATAGCGCCGATGATCCATGCCGGCGGAGCCTACCGAGCCCCGGACACGAGAGAGCCCGGACACGAGAGAGCCCCGGCCGGGATCGCCGGCCGGGGCTCGTTCTCGCACAGGGCCTGATCGGGCCCCGGTCTGGAGGAGATCAGGAGGTGCGCAGCACGCCCTCGATCTCCAGCTCGATGCCGATCTTCTCGCTCACCACGACGCCGCCGCCGTCGAGGGGCATCGCGATGTCGACGCCGAAGTCGCTGCGGTTGATCGTAGTGGTGGCGGTGAAGCCGACGCGGGTGCCGCCCCAGGCGTCCGGGCCGAAGCCGTTGACCTCGAGGGCGAGCTCGACCGGCTTGGTGGCGCCCTTGATGGTCAGGTCGCCGGCCAGCACGAGGTCGTCGCCCTTGGCGGCGATGCCGGTGGAGCGGAAGGCCCACTCCGGGTGCGTGTCGACCTCGAAGAAGTCGGCGGACTTGATGTGCCCGTCGCGCTGCTCGTTGCCGGTGTTGATCGACGTCGCGTCGATCGTGGTGCGGACCGAGGAGTCCTCGAGGTTATCGGCGGTGACGATCTCGCCGGTGAACTGGTCGAAGCGGCCCTTGACCTTGCTCACCATCATGTGGCGGACACTGAACCCGATCACGGAGTGGGTGGCGTCGATGTCCCAGGTGCCCGCGATGTAGTTCGGGATGCTGGTGGCCGAGGGAGCGGACATTGGTGTGATCCTCCGAAGATTGGTTGAACTCTCACTTGTTGAGAGCGATACTAGTACGAACAACGTGAGCGTTCAACTGTTCCCAGGAGGTGTCGTGGCTCACCCACGGTGGCTGGACGAGGACCAGCAGCGGACCTGGCGGGCGTTCCTGGCCGCGAACCGGCTGGTGTCCGAGCGGATCGAGCGCCGGCTCCAGGCCGAGGCCGGGATGCCGCAGGCCTACTACGAGATCCTGGTGCGGCTGTCCGAGGCGCCCGATCGCACGCTGCGGATGAGCCTGCTGGCCACTTCGTCGATGTCCTCGCGCAGCCGGGTCTCGCACGCCGTCGCCCGGATGGAGGAGGCCGGCTGGATCCTGCGCCGGTCCTGTCCGACCGACCGCCGCGGCCAGCTCGCCGAGCTCACCGACGAGGGGATGCGGGTGTTGCGCGAGGCCGCGCCGGGGCACGCCGAGTCGGTGCAGGAGGTGCTGTTCGACGCGTTGAGCCCGGCGCAGCAGCGCGCCCTGCGCGACGTGGGGGAGACCCTGGTCACGCACCTGTCGGCGGATCCGCAGTGGCCGGTGGACGGCGACGCCGGTCCGGACGGCCCGCAGGCGACCCCGGAAGCCGTGACGTCCTAGGCTGACGCGCATGCCTCATTTCGACGTCGTCGTTCTCGGTGCCGGCCCAGCCGGGTACGTCGCGGCCATCCGTGCCGCCCAGCTCGGCCGCAGCGTGGCCGTCGTCGAGGAGAAGTACTGGGGAGGTGTGTGCCTCAACGTGGGCTGCATCCCGTCGAAGGCCCTGCTGCGCAACGCCGAGCTCGCGCACATCCTGACCAAGGAGCAGAAGACCTTCGGCATCTCCGGTGAGGTCTCCCTCGACTTCGGCGCCGCCTTCGACCGCAGCCGGACCGTGGCCGACGGCCGGGTCAAGGGCGTGCACTTCCTGATGAAGAAGAACAAGATCACCGAGTTCGACGGCCTGGGCCGCTTCGCCCAGCCCGGCACGATCGAGGTCGAGTTCTCCGACGGCGGCAGCGAGACCCTCACCTACGGCGACGTGATCATCGCGACCGGTTCCACGGTGAAGCTGCTCCCCGGGACCGAGCTCTCCGAGCGCGTGGTGACCTACGAGGAGCAGATCCTCACCCGCGAGCTCCCCAAGTCCGTGATCATCGCCGGCGCCGGCGCGATCGGCGTCGAGTTCGCCTACGTGCTGGCCAACTACGGCGTCGATGTCACGATCGTCGAGTTCCTGGACCGGCTGCTGCCGCTCGAGGACGCGGACGTGTCCAAGGAGCTCGGCAAGCGCTACAAGAAGCTCGGCGTCACCGTGCGCACCTCGACCAAGGTCGAGTCGATCGTCGACGACGGGTCCGGCGTCACCGTGACCGTGTCCTCGGACAAGGGCAGCGAGGAGCTGCGCGCGGACAAGGTCATCCAGGCGATCGGGTTCGCCCCGCGGGTCGACGGCTTCGGGCTGGACAAGCTCGGGGTCGGGCTGACCGAGCGCGGCGCGATCGCGATCGACGACCACATGCGCACCAACGTCGAGCACGTCTACGCGATCGGCGACGTCACCGCGAAGCTGATGCTCGCCCACGTCGGCGAGGCCCAGGGTGTGGTGGCCGCGGAGACCCTGGCCGGCGCCGAGACCCAGGAGCTCGAGTACGTGATGATGCCGCGCGCGACGTTCTGCCAGCCGCAGGTCGCGAGCTTCGGCTACACCCAGGCCCAGGCCGAGGAGCTGGCAGGGGAGAAGGACTGGAAGGTCAAGGCCGTGTCGTTCCCGTTCACCGCGAACGGCAAGGCGCAGGGCCTGGGCGAGCCGTCGGGCTTCGTCAAGCTGATCGCCGACGAGACCTACGGCGAGCTGCTCGGCGGGCACATCATCGGACCGGAGGCCACCGAGCTGCTCCCGGAGCTGACCCTGGCCCAGAAGTGGGACCTCACGGTCTACGAGATGGCCCGCAACGTGCACGCGCACCCGACCCTGTCCGAGGCCCTGCAGGAGGCCATCCACGGCCTCGCCGGGCACATGATCAACCTCTGACGCCCGATCGCAGGGGGCCGGGAGGTCCGGAGCGGGGCCGTCAGGAGCTGCTGGGGCGTGGTGACGTCGTCTCGGTGATCCGGGCGGCCTCCCGGCGTGCCTCGCGACGGTCGGCGGCCACGGCCTCCTCGATGGCGGCGTGCACGGCCGCGGTCGAGACCTGCGGGTCGACCAGACGGGCGGCGGCGAGGGATCGGGCCGAGACCGAGATGCTGACCATGGTGAATCTCCTGGGGTACTGCGTGACCGTGTCGGGACGAGGTACGACGGTGGGCCCTTCCGGAATTGTCGTCGCGCGACCCGCCGTGTGTTAACCGATCCAGGCACCGGGTCGGGTGACGTATGTTACCCGTCCGTAAACCTGGTGTTCAGCCAGGTCCGGGCCGCCGCGCGGCCGCCGGACACGGACGGCGGGCACCGGTCGTGGCGTGCTCGGGGCGCGCGGGGTGTCATGGCGGTTAGTCTCGGCGGATGCACTCTCAGGGGGAGGCGGCGCCGTGACCGCACGCCGGATCATGGGTACCGAGATCGAGTACGGGATCGCGGTGCCCGGTGACCCCACGGCCAACCCGGTCGTTACGTCGACGCAGGTGGTGCTGGCCTACGCCGCGGCCGCGGACATCCCGCGCAACCGCCGTGCCCGCTGGGACTACGAGGTGGAGTCGCCGCTGCGCGACGCGCGCGGGTTCGACCTGTCGGCGCCGACGCTGGCCCCGCAGGTCGACACCGACCTCGACGACCTCGGCGCGGCGAACGTCATCCTCACCAACGGCGCCCGGCTCTACGTCGACCACGCGCACCCGGAGTACTCCTCGCCGGAGGTGCTCAGCCCGCGTGACGCCGTGATCTGGGACAAGGCCGGCGAACGGGTGATGCTCGAGGCCGCCAACCGCGCCGCGACGGTGCCCGGCTCGCCGCGCCTGCAGCTCTACAAGAACAACGTCGACGGCAAGGGCGCGAGCTACGGCTCGCACGAGAACTACCTGATGGCCCGGTCCACGACGTTCCCGTCGATCGTCGGCGGGCTCACCCCGTTCTTCGTCTCGCGCCAGGTCGTCTGCGGGGCCGGGCGGGTCGGGCTGGGCCAGCAGGGAGACGAGCCCGGCTACCAGATCGCCCAGCGCTCGGACTACGTCGAGGTCGAGGTCGGCCTGGAGACCACGCTCAAGCGCGGCATCATCAACACCCGCGACGAGCCGCACGCCGACGCGGACAAGTACCGCCGCCTGCACGTCATCATCGGCGACGCGAACCTGTCCGAGTACGCCACGCTGCTCAAGGTCGGGACGACGGCGATCGTGCTGGACATGATCGAGCACGGCGTCCGGTTCGAGGACCTGCGCCTGTCCGAGCCGGTCCGCGCGGTGAGCCAGATCAGCCACGACCCGACCCTGGCCCGCACGGTGGACCTGGCCGACGGCCGGAAGCTGACCGCTCTGCAGCTCCAGCAGGAGTACTACGAGCGGGCCGAGGCCCACGTCGCCCGCCAGCAGGGTGCCGACCGCGCGGGCTGGGACGTCGACACCGTCGAGGTCCTCGACGCCTGGGGCGAGGTGCTCGCCGACCTGGCGAAGGACCCGATGCTCACGGTGGACCGGCTGGACTGGACGGCGAAGCTGCAGCTGCTCGAGGCCTACCGCCAGCGTGACGGCCTGGGCTGGAACTCCGGACGCCTGGCCATGGTCGACCTGCAGTACTCCGACGTGCGGCTGGCCAAGGGCCTCTACAACCGGATGGTCACCCGGGGGTCGATGCGCCGGGTCGTCACCGAGGAACAGGTGATGGCGGCGATGACCGAGCCGCCGGAGGACACCCGCGCCTACTTCCGGGGCAGCTGCATGCGGCGCTACCCGGCCGAGGTGGCCGCGGCGTCCTGGGACTCGGTGATCTTCGACCTGGGCCGGGAGTCGCTGGTGCGGATCCCGACGCTGGAACCGCTGCGCGGGACGCGCAAGCACGTCGGCGAGCTGTTCGAGGTCACGTCGACGGCCGAGGAGCTCGTCGACAAGTTGACCCAGGGCTAGTTCGTGGCTGGCCCGGGCCGGTATCGACACGCCCGTCGGGTCCTGGCAGTTCACGGGCGTGTCGTTCACCCGGTGGGTAGGGTGGAGAGGTACCGGACCCGGTCCGCCGCGCGGGAGAGCGTGTGGTGGCCGGGCCCATGTGCGAGGAGGAGACCTCATGTCGCAGGAGCAGACGAAGCGCCAGGGCGGTGGCGACGGCGACGACGAGAGCGGCGAGGGCGCGGAGTCCGGAGGCCAGGAGCGCCGCGAGAAGCTCGGTGAGGACGTCGACACCATCCTCGACGAGATCGATGACGTGCTGGAGGAGAACGCGGAGGACTTCGTCCGGTCCTACGTGCAGAAGGGCGGCCAGTAGCCGACCGGGCGCTGCCGCCCGGGTGTCCGGGCGGCAGCACCTGCTCCGCCCACGGCCGGTGAGGCCCGACCCGGCACCGAGATCCCGCTACACCGAACGAGGCCGCTACACCGAACGAGGAGAGGCACTCACCCGACCATGGACTTCCGGCCCTCGGGCAACCCCGGGATCGCTTCCGGCCCGCACACAGGTCAGCTCAGTACGTTCCTGACCGGATCGCAGTCGTTCTCCGAGTTCGTCGGGTCGGTGACGCCACACCTGCTGCCCGACCCCGGGCCGTCGTCGGCCGGCGGTGGGGGAGCCGCGGCGCAGCTGGGCGTCCCGCACGGCACCACGATCGTCGCGATGGTGTTCTCCGGCGGGGTGGTGATCGCCGGCGACCGGCGGGCCACCCAGGGCAACATGATCGCTCAGCGGGACATCGAGAAGGTCTTCGTCACCGACGAGCACTCCGCGGTCGGGATCGCCGGCTCGGCCGGTATGGCGATCGAGATGGTCCGGTTGTTCAGCGTGGACCTCGAGCACTACGAGAAGATCGAGGGCGTCCCGCTCTCGCTGGACGGCAAGGCGAACAAGCTGGCCGGGATGGTCCGGGCGAACCTCGGCGCGGCCATGCAGGGCTTCGTCGTGGTGCCGCTGTTCGCCGGGTTCGACACCGAGGCCGCCGATCCGGCGACGGCCGGGCGGATCGTCACCTACGACGCCACCGGCGGTCGCTACGACGAGAAGCTGGGCTACCACGCCGTCGGCTCCGGGTCGGTGTTCGCGAAGTCGTCGCTGAAGAAGCTGCACGACCCGTCCGCCGACCTGGCGGCCACCGTGCGCACCGCGCTCGAGGCGCTCTACGACGCCGCCGACGACGACTCCGCGACCGGTGGCCCGGACACGGTGCGCCGGATCTACCCGGTGGTCGTGTCCATCACCGCCGACGGAGCGCACCGTCGCGGCGAGGACGAGATCGCCGACGTCGTGACGCAGGTGGTTGCGGGACGCACCGAGCGGCCCGGTGGCTGAGCCGTCCCCCGGGCCGACGCCCGCCGACCGCCCTGCCGCTAGAGAAGACCTGGAGCGCTCCCCATGACGATGCCGTTCTACTCCTCCGTCGACCAGCTGCTGCGCGACCGCTCGGAGCTCGCCCGCAAGGGCATCTCCCGGGGGCGCAGCGTGGTCGTGCTGACCTACGCCGGAGGGGTGCTCTTCGTCGCGGAGAACCGCTCCACGGCGCTGCACAAGGTCTCCGAGATCTACGACAAGATCGGGTTCGCGGCCGTCGGCCGGTACAACGAGTTCGAGAACCTGCGCACCGGCGGGATCCGGATGGCCGACTTCCGCGGGTTCACCTACGACCGCCGCGACGTCACCGGCCGGATGCTGGCCAACGCCTACGCGCAGGCATTGGGCACCGCGTTCGTCGAGCAGCAGAAGCCGTTCGAGGTGGAGCTGTGCGTGGGCGAGGTCGGTCAGGAGCCCGGCGGCGACCAGCTCTACCGGATCACCTACGACGGCTCGATCACCGACGAGCCGCGTTACGTGGTGATGGGCGGGCAGACCGAGCCGATCTCGACGAAGCTCGGCGAGACCTACGAGCACGGCCTGGAGCTCTCCGCGGCGATCGGCGTCGCACTGGGCGGGCTGCAGGTACCCGGCGCGGACCCGGGCGCCTCCAACGGCTCCACCGAACCCCGGGTGCTGAGCCCGGACGCACTCGAGGTCGCGGTGCTCGACCGCACCCGGCCCCGCCGCACGTTCCGCCGGCTCGAGGGCGCGGCCCTGGCCGAGCTGCTGCCGGCGTCGAACCGCGGCACGGCCGAGGAGGAGCCCGGCGTCGCGGGCGGGGACGACGCCCCGGCCGCCGGCGGTGCGCTGCCCGAGGGCGGCGGGTCCTGACCCGGTTCTCGGCCGGTACCACCTCGGAAGCGGTCGTCTCGGCGGACCGCTGCGCGGTGTGGGACGTCCTGGTCGATCCCGACCTGCTGCCGAAGCTGACCCCGCTGCTGAGCCGGGTCGAGGCCGACGGTGACAGGTGGCGCTGGCACCTGGTGCGGCTCAAGGTGCTGGGCATCGGGATCAGCCCGGTGTTCACCGAGCGGATGACGTTCGACGAGGGACGGCGGATCGCGTTCACCCACGATCCGCCGACCGGTGTGACCGAGTGGGCCGGCGCCGAAGGGCACTACGAGCTCTCCGACGTCGACGGCGGCACGCACCTGTCGATCGAGCTCACCCTGCACGTCGACCTGCCACTGTCGCGGCTCGCTTCACCGGTGGTGACCCGCACGATGCAGGCGACCATGCAGATGATGGGCGACCGGTTCTCGGCGAACCTGCTGCGCCAGCTCAAGGCCCGCCAGCGCTGACCCCCCGTGCGCGGTTATCGCTGCCCGGGCGACGATATCCGCGCACGAGCCCGGAGCGCCTCCACCAGGGCCCGCAGGGACGGCAGGTCGTCCTGCTCGCGGGTGGCCACGGCCAGGGTCCGGCCCAGCGCCGGCTCGCACGGCAGGAAGCGCACCCCGTCCGGCGGCGGGTCGGTCGCGATGGCCGGTATCGCCGCCACCGCGAGTCCGGCGGCGACCAGGTGCAGCTGGCTGGTGAAGTCGGTGGCCAGGTACCGGACGTCGGGTTCGATGTTGTGCGCGCGCAGCAGCTGCACCAGGCCCTCGTAGGCCTCGGTGCCGTCCGGGCAGCTGGCCCACGTCTCCCCGGCCATCTCGCCGAGCTCCGCGACCGTCCGCTCCGCGACCGGATGCCCTGCCGGGACGGCGAGCAGCACCGGCTCGGTGACCAGCGTCGTCACCCGCACGCCCGGCGGAATCCGGGCCGGGCGGTAGGACCAGCTCTCCAGCAGCACCGCGTCCAGGTGGCGGGCGCGCAGCGCCGGCAGCAGGTCGACGACCTCGCCGTCGCGCACGGTCGGGATCAGCCGTGGATGGTCGGTGGTCAGCGTGCGCAGCACGTCGGGCAGCACGGCACGCAGCGCGCTGGCGACGGCCCCGATCCGCAACGGCCCGACGATCTGTCCGTGGATCGTGGCCAGGTCCCGTTCCGCCTCGGCGACCGTGGTCGCGATCCGGGTGGCCGACCCGGCCAGCACGTGCCCGGCGGCGGTCAGCCGGATGCCGCGCCCGTCCGGTTCGACGAGGCGAGTGTGCGTCTCGCGTTCGAGCTTGCGGATCTGCTGGGTCACCGCCGGGCCGGTGATGTGCAGCGCGGCCGCCGCGGCACCCACCGACCCGTGCTCGGCGACGGCGGCGAACACGCGCAGCCTCTCCCACACCATCACGCAGTCAGGCTAAGCGGTCCTGCGCAGAAACACTCATTGGAGCTGTGCAGTATTCGGTGTGACCGTGGTGTGGTGAGCACCGCGACCCGACTCCCCGCCGCCCCGGCTCCCGCTTCCCGTCCGCAGCCCGACACCTGCCCCGTCCTGACCGTGCTGGCCGGTGCCACGGTCCTGTCCGGTAACGGG
>JAKDNL010000869.1 GCA_030451825.1 Pseudonocardia sp.
GCTGATTCGGCCACGTTGTCTCCCGGTCCCTAGCCGCTGAACTGGACGGTGCTCGGCGTGGAGCGGGTCGAGCCTGCGCGAGCCGTGTCGTATGCGGAGAGAACTTCGCGCGGGATTCGGCCGCGTTCGGAAACGATGTAGCCGTTTTCGCGGGCCCATGCCCGCACTGCTTGATTGTGGGCCCGGTCTTCGGTGCTGTTGCTGCTGTGAGGACCACGGTCGGTACCGCTGCGGCCCGTGCTGGGGGAGGCTCTGCGGCCGGCGGCGAGGAATGGGGCGAGTGTCTCTCGGAGCTGTCCAGCGTTTCCGGCCGAGAGGTCGATCTCGAACTGTGTTCCGTCGAGCGTGAACGAAACGGTTTCCTCGGCTTGAACGCCCGTGAGGTCGTCGACGAGCCGGATGGTCTGGATCTGTGCCACTGGGTCTCTTTTCGCCGTGTGCGGAGTGGTGGCCCTAGATTACAGACTTCGTTGCGACCACAGGAACACACAAGTCGGTATGGCCGGCGGGGTCCTGTCCGGGATGCCGGGGCGTTTTAGCTGTATGGCCCGAGAAGTGCGGCGCTGACCGGGGTCGCCGTAGTACTCGCCGAAAATCGGGCGGCCCCGGGAGGGTATGAAGGTCGCCAGAGCCAAGGGCCGGCTGCGCGGCAAGCAGCCCAAGCTCTCACCGCGGCAGGAAGCACACCTCGCCTCACTCCACGCCGCCGGCGAGCACACCATCAGCGAGCTCGAGGAGCTCTTCTCCGTCACCCGCTCCACGGTCTACCGAGCGCTCTCCCGCGCTCGCGCGAAGGTGGGCTGACCCGGCCCGGCCGTCACCTTGCACCTCGGGTCATCGCGAGTCCTGGGTACTACCGCCTCGCCTGGCGACGAGGTGGGCAACACCTGCGTCGCCACCGCGATCTCCCCCCGCGCGACCACCATCCGCAGCTCAGGAGGCTACTCAGCCGTATCCGCCCGATTTTCGGCGGCGACCCCCGGTGGCGACGGACAGTGCGCGGCGCGGGCGGCGGCCGCCCGTCCGCATGGCTGGCAGCCGCTTCCGTTGGGCTGTCAGTCGCCGGTCGTCGGCGGAATCGGAGGGGCCGCGCCTGCCTCGCCGGTGGCGAACACGCTCCGAAGGACCTCTGGGTCGCCCCGGAACTCGCCCACGGCCAGTGCCTGCTCGATGCTGACTCCTCCGGCGGCAAGCGCGACGATGACCTCCGGCGCGGCGGCGAGGACCGTCTGCGGCTCGTCGTCGGGGCGGACGAATGCGCTGGGGCCGCCCTCGTCGATCCTCAGGACCATGAGAAGGCCGTCGGTCTCGATACCGATCTCCACGGGACTCGAGACGGTCGCGCCGGCGAGTAGGGCGGGCAGTGCGAGGGTCAGCCAGCGTGGCTGGAACGCGTCGTCGCCGCGTCCTGGCGCCAGCAGCGGTGTTCCCCATCGGCCGAGTGCTTCCATGGGCTCCCGCAGTCCGATGCCCCAGGGCGTGAGGGCGTAGGCGACGCCCGTCTCCTCCAGTCGGCGTTCGACTATCCCGTTGGCCTCCATGGTCCGCAGCCGTTCGGCCAGGAGGTTCGTCGCGATGCCCGTGAGCGAGGTCTTCAGCGCGGTGTAGCGCATCGGGCCGGGAAGGAGCTCGCGCACGATGAGCAGAGTCCAGCGCTCACCCACGAGGTCCAGGGCCCGCGCGAGAGCGCAGAACTGTCCGTAGGTGCGGGACCTCTTCGACTGCTGGTTGACTTTCTCCATCACGGTTGATGATATCCACTGCGACGGTTGTCGTCGAGCAGAGGGGCGCCGGTGGACGTGAGTATCGGGTGGCTGGCTGTCGTGGCCGCGATCTTGGTCGGGATGGCGATAGCGTGGGTCTGGTATAGCGACTGGGGCCTCGCTGGCGGCGTCTGGCGGAAGCTGACCGGGGTGACCAAGGAGGACTCGATCAGAGCGGGCAAGGGTCCGTTCGTGATCCTGGTGGTGTCGATCATCGTCACCGCGCTGGCCCTCGCCGGCGCCTGCTTCGTCGTGTCCGCGTTCTTCGGCAGCGATTCGGTCTGGCTGGCTCTGGCCGTCGGCTTCACTG
>JAKDNL010000249.1 GCA_030451825.1 Pseudonocardia sp.
GATCCGGCACCTGCGGATCCGGCACCTGCGGATCCGGCACCTGCGGATCCGGCACTGGACGCTGGCGCACCGGCCCCGGCGCCGGCGGACGCCGCGCCGTCGGAGACGAAGCCGCCCGCGGTGCTGGTGTGCTGGTTCGGGTCCTTCCGCTGGTCGTAGCCGGTCTGCCAGATCTGCGTCGACGGCGTCGCCGCGCCCCCGGTGTCGCTCGCGGGCGCGGCGGTCGTGGACCCCGCCTCCGACGTCACCGGCCCGCCGGGCGAGCCGTCCCGCGGCTGCGCTCGTCCGGCGGGAGCAGGGGTCCCGGCGCCCGGCGACGAGTCGAACAGCGCGTCGCCCCCGGGCGACGACGCCAGGCGTCCGCCGTCGGAGGCCGCCGGCGATCCGGACGACGGGGTGTCCGTGGCGGCCCCGACCTCGGGGGATCCCGACGGCGCCGTCGCCGGTTCCCGGAGCACGTTCGCACCGTCGTCCCCGCCGGTCGCGGCAGTCGAGGCCGTCGAGGCCGTCGAGGCCGTCGAGGCCGTCGACGACGTCGACGACGTCGTGGAAACCTGCTCGTCGGAGGAGTCCCCCCGCGTCGCCACGTACGCGGCGCCGGCGGCCCCGAGACCCACCGCGGTGGCGGCTCCGGCCGCCTTCCCGGAGCCGGTCCCCTCCTCCGCCGGGTCCTCGTCGGCTGGGCTCTCGTCGGCCGGGTCCTCGCGCAGCGCGTGCCGGGGCCGGGACTCCTCCACCGGCGCCGGGCCCGCCTCAGCGCCCCGGGACCGGTCGGGCCCCGTCGACACCGGGTCGGCTCCCGACGCCGAGTCGGCTCCCGACGCCGAGTCGGCTACCGTCGACGCCGGGTCGGCTCCCGTCGACGCCGTGTCGCCTCCCGTCGAGGCCGGCTCAGACGCCGTCGACCCCGCGGGTTGCTCTCCGGCCGCTGACCCGCCGGCCCGCGCGCCTTCGGCCGGCGCGGCCTCGGTCGGCGATCCGCTCTCCTGCTCCGCGTGGGCCCGCGACCTCGATCGCGCGCGCAGCAGCAGCGCGACGATCACGATGATCACGACGACGGCGATGAGCAGCCACAACAAGCTCC
The DNA here is from genome assembly GCA_030451825.1 of Pseudonocardia sp. GTDB lineage: Bacteria > Actinomycetota > Actinomycetes > Mycobacteriales > Pseudonocardiaceae > Pseudonocardia. The sequence goes on from JAKDNL010000249.1 coordinate 1,085, forward strand.
GGCCCATGTCGGCCCTCCGATCGGTGTCCGGGCCGGACGGCCGCGAACGGATGGTTGATATCACGGATCGTGGGCACCGCACAGGTGTCACGCGACCGTGTCCCCGCCCGCTTCGGTGCCCGGCAACCTACCCGACATCGTGCCGCCACCGCCCCCCGAACGCCGCCCCTGACACCCACCTTTCGAGTGGCGGGGCGCCGAACGGGTCGAAGTGATCTCATGGAACCGTGACGGCGGGGGGCGACGACAGGACACTCGACCGTGGCGGTGTCCTCCTCGGCGTCGGCGCCTACACCCTGTGGGGCCTGTTCCCCGCGTTCTGGCCGTTGCTCGACCCGGCCTCCCCGATCGAGGTGCTGGCGCACCGGATCCTGTGGACGGCGGTCCTGATGACGGCCGCCCTCACCCTGATGCGCGGCTGGCGCTCGTTGCGGGGCCTGGGCCCGCGGGGCTGGGCGGCGGTGGCCGCGGCGGCGGTGTTCATCGCCATCAACTGGGGGATGTTCATCTACGGCGTCTCGGTCGGTCTGGTCGTCGAGGCCGCACTGGGCTACTACATGACCCCGCTGGTCAGCGTCGCGCTCGGGGTGCTCGTGCTGCGGGAGCGGCTCGGCGTCACGCAGTGGGTCGCGCTCGGTCTCGGCGCGGCCGCGGTCCTGGTGATCAGTATCGGCAACGGCACCGTGCCGTGGTTGTCGATGGTGCTGGCCGCGGCGTTCGGAACGTACGGCCTGATCAAGGCGATGGTCCCGCTCCCGGCCGCGGCGGGCCTGACCGCCGAGGGGATCGTGCTGTTCCTGCCGGCTCTGATCTACCTGCTGGTACTGGAGCTGTCCGGGTCCGGCACGTTCGTCAGCCTCGGGCCCTGGCACCTGCTGCTGCTGATCTCGGCGGGGCCGGCGACCGCACTGCCGCTGCTGCTCTACAGCAAGTCGGCGCGCCGGATCCCGCTGTCGGTCCTCGGCGTCCTGATGTATCTGAACCCGACCCTGCAGTTCCTGTGGGGCGTTCTCGTGGTCGGCGAGCAGATGCCCCCGGCCCGCTGGGCCGGGTTCGGCCTGATCTGGGTCGCCCTGATCGTGTTCACCGTCGACCTGCTGCGCCGGACCCGCCGGAGCGCGGATCAGCCGGTGCGCTGCACGGCATAGCGGGTCAGCTGTCGGTGCCCGTGCGGGCGACCCAAGCCCGCAACGCGCGCACCCCTGCCGCCCGGTCCGCCGCCAGTCGCACGTCACACGGATACCTACGCCGGCCACTCTGCGGACCCGGGCACGCCGCGCAGTCCCCGCGAGCGTCCCGGACATCATCAGCAAGTGTCACATCGAGCAAGCCCGGTTGACTGAGCAGGAAGTCGACGAGCACGTCGTCATCACCTGGAAACGGGGACGGCTCAGAGATCCTCACCGTCCGATGCCCCCATAGACACGCCTGTCGATATCCCTTGCCACCGGGACGCTGCACATAGCTCCTCCGGGAAGTCGTTGCCGTGACGCTCAGGGCGAGAATCCGCGCTCCAGCGGGACGACGACACCGCACGCCCGGACTTCTAAGGACGTCGTTGGTACGATTGGACGTCCTAGACGTCCCCTGGAGGCGCGGTGGTCAACGACCGATTACGCGATGCGATCCGTTGCAAGGGCCTCAACGTCGAGGGTGTCGCCCTGCACGTCGGAGTCGACTCGAAGTCCGTGGAACGCTGGGTCACCCAGGATCGGGTCCCCTACCCGAAGAACCGGCACGCCCTCGCCGGACTCCTGCGCGAGTCAGAGGCGTACCTCTGGCCGTCCGCGGTGACCTCGGAGAGAGCTGGCGAGCTCGCCGGCTCTGAAGTCGTGAAGATCTATTCGAGCCGCGACTCCGTACCCCGTGAGCTGTGGGAGCGGCTGCTCGACCAGGCGACGAGTCGTGTTGACGTGCTCGTATACGTGGGCATGTTCTTGACGGAGAACCCGAACCTCCTCCCGGCGCTGCGTGCCAAGGGAGCGGCCGGCGGGCGAGTTCGGCTGCTGTTCGGTGACCCGGACAGCCGGGAGGTGGCGCGCCGCAGCGCGGACGAGGGCATCGGCAAGAACGCGATCTCGGCCAAGTGCCGGAACGCGCTCGCGTTCTTCGGTCGGATCGCGAGCGACCCCGGCGTGGAGATCCGCTGCCACGGCACGACCCTCTATAACTCGACCTATCGATACGACGACGAGATGATCGTCAACCCGCACGTCTACGGCCTGCCCGCGCCCCACGCGCCGGCCCTCCACCTGCGCCGGCTCTCCGCCGCATCGTTGTTCGAGACCTACGCTCGGTGCTTCGACACGATCTGGGAGACAGCGAAGCTCCCCAAGTGGTAATCCTGACCTCGTGGCCAGAACAGACTACTTCGATGATCCGGCGGCACCGGCGGCCAACAGCCTTGTCGTGGCTGTCGTCGTGGTTGTCGTCGACGAGGGCCGGATCCTGATGCTCCAGCGGACCGACAACGGACGATGGGCCCTGCCCGGGGGCGGCCAGGAACTCGGGGAGTCGGTCCGCGATGCCGCGATCCGCGAGACTCGCGAAGAGACCGGCATCGACATCGGGATCACCGGGGTCATCGGCATCTACTCGGACCCTCGCCACGTGATCGCCTACGACGACGGTGAAGTCCGGCAGGAGTTCGCGTTGTGCCTGAGCGCACGGCGCATCGGCGGGTCGCTCGCCACGAGCGAGGAGAGTCGTCAGGTGCGCTGGGTGTCGCACGACGATCTTGATCATCTCAACGCGTCGGACTCGACGAGGCTGCGGATCCACCACGCCTTCAGCCAGGGCCCTCCTCACATCGACTGACCGCGCCGGCGGATCAGCCGGTGCGCTGCACGGTGTAGTCGACCAGCGTGGACAGGGCGTCGATCGCGGCGCACGGCGGCAGGGAGGCGAGTTCCGCGTGGGCCTGCTCGGCGTAGCCGGCGACGGTCCGGCGCGCCTCGGCGATGCCCGAGCCCGAGCGCAGGAGCCCGAGCGCCTCGTCGACCTCGGCGTCGTCGGTCAGCGGGCGGGAGAGCAGCTCGTGCAGCCGCTCGGACCCCTCGCCGTCGGAGCGCAGCGCGTAGAGCATCGGCAGCGTGTGCACGCCCTCGCGCAGGTCGGTGCCCGGTGTCTTGCCCGAGTCGTCGGCCGGCGAGACGATGTCGATGATGTCGTCGGAGATCTGGAACGCCGTCCCGATGATCTCGCCGAACCGTCGCAGCGCTTCCACCTGCTCCGGGGTGGCGCCGGAGTACATGCCCCCGTAGCGCCCCGACGTCGCGATCAGCGAGCCGGTCTTCTCCGCCACCACCCGCAGGTAGTGCTCCACCGGGTCGTCGTCGGGGCGGGGGCCGCGGGTCTCGCGCATCTGGCCGGTGACCAGCTCGGCGAAGGTCTCGGCGATGATCCGGACCGCGTCCGGGCCGAGGTCGGCGACGAGCCGGGACGCGTGCGCGAACAGGAAGTCCCCGGTCAGGATCGCGACCGAGTTGTCCCAGCGGGAGTTCGCGCTCTGCGCACCTCGGCGCATCGTGGCGGCGTCCATCACGTCGTCGTGGTAGAGAGTGGCCAGGTGGATCAGCTCCACCACGGCCGCCGCCGTCACCACGTCGTCGCGCTCCGGGTGGGGCCCCACCTGCGCCGCGAGCAGCGTGAACAGCGGCCGGAACCGCTTGCCGCCGGCGTCGATCAGGTGCAGTGACGTCTCGGTCACGAACCGGTACTCGCCCTGCACCTCGCGGTGCAACAGGTCCTCGACCCGCTTCAGGCCGTCCGCCGTGGCCTCGGCCAGCGCCGGGTCGGCCAGCTGAACCCCGGCGACGCTCTGTGTCTCCACCCCCACACCCTACGAATCTCAGCCGCTGAACGCGCCGGCACCGGCCCACTGAAGGGCAGGTGTGGGCAGGATCCCCAGCAGGAGGGTGACGAGCACACCCAGCGTGATCGCCGCGGTGGTGAACGCGCCCGGCACCACGACGGTCGGGCCGTCGCCCGCAGGCTCGCTGAAATACATCAGCACGATGACCCGCAGGTAGAAGAACGCGGCGATCGCACTGGCCACCAGCGCGATCACCACCAGCGGGGCCATCCCGTCCTGCAGCGCGGCCGAGAAGATCGCGAACTTCGCGGTGAACCCGCTGGTCAACGGCATCCCGGCGAGAGCGAGCAGCAGGAACGTCATCACCCCGGCGACGACCGGGGACCGTTTCGCCAGGCCCGCCCACTGCGACAGGTGGCTCGCCTCCCCCTCGGAGTCGCGGACCAGCGAGATGACACCGAAGACCGCGACCGTGGTGAAGCCGTAGGCCAGCAGGTAGAACAGCGTCCCCGACGTCCCGGCCTGCGTGATCGCCATCGTGCCGAGCAACAGGAACCCCGCGTGCGCGATCGAGGAGTACGCCACCATCCGCTTGACGTCGGTCTGGGTGAGCCCCAGCACCGCCCCGACCGCCATCGACAGGATCGCGATCGCCCACAGCACCCCGCGCCACTCCCAGCGGGTGGAGCCGAACGCGACGGAGAGTACCCGCGCGATCGCACCGAACGCGGCGACCTTCGTGCAGGCGGCCATGAACGCCGTCACCGGCGTGGGTGCGCCCTGGTAGACGTCCGGGGTCCAGGTGTGGAACGGCGCCACCGAGCCCTTGAACAGCAGACCGACCAGCAGCAGCCCCAGCCCCGCGAACAACAGCGTGTCCGAACGGGTGGTGCCGGCGGTCGCCGCGGAGATCTCGGACAGGCGCACCGAGCCGGAGTAGCCGTAGAGCAGCGCCAGCCCGTAGAGGAAGAACGCCGAGCCGAACGCGCCGAGCAGGAAGTACTTGACCGCGGCCTCCTGCGAGAGCAGCCGGCGTCGCCGGGCCAGCCCGCAAATCAGATACAGCGGCAGCGAGAGCACCTCGAGCGCGATGAACATCGTCAGCAGGTCGTTCGCCGCGACGAAGGCCATCATCCCGCCGAGCGCGAACAGGACGAACGGGAACACCTCGGTCTGCATCGTCGGCGCCTGGCCGGGCAGCCCGTAGGACCGGTCCACGTGCTCGGACGAGCCGCCGGTGCCCCCACCGCCTGCCCCCATCCGGCTGATCGCGCGTTCGGCGGCGGACGGGATGAACGCCCCGCCCGGCTCCACCGAGCGGTCGGCGATCATCAGCAGGCTGGGGATGGCGAGCAGCAGCAACGTGCCCCAGAGGAACAGCGTCGGGTTGTCCACCGACAGCGACTCGCCGAGGGTCACCAGCGGCTGCGGCGAGCCGAGCGCGTACCCGGCCAGCGACACCAGCGCCACCACCACGACCAGCCCGGCCCAGGTCACCTGGACCGGCCAGCGCTGGTGGCGGGGCAGGAACGCCTCGATCAGGACCGAGACGCAGGCCCCGCCGAGCACCACGAGCAGCGGTGCCACGGCGACGCCGTCCACCGCGGGTGCTGTGATCGGCTGCTGTGCCAGCGCCGTCAGCGTCTGCGCGAGCTCTGTCGTCATCGGGACGTTCCTCCCACGGAGACCGGGTCGGCCAGGCCGACCTCCTGCATCGTCGCCGTCACCGACGGGTTGATCACGTCGAGCACCGGGCCCGGGAAGAACCCGAGGACCACGATCGCCACGATCAGCGGTGTCAGCACCGCGATCTCACGACCGGTCAGGTCAGGGAACCCGATGCCGCTGCGCTTCGCCGCGACCCCCGGGTCGATCATCGCGCCCGGGCCGCCCGCGCCGCCCCGCTCCAGGGCGCCGATCACCGCGTCGCCGCGGACCGGGCCCTGCATCGTGCGCTGGTAGAACCAGAGCACGTAGAGGGCGGCGAAGATGATGCCCACGGTCGCGATGATCGTGAACACCGGCGCGTTCGGGAACGAGCCGATCAGGACCAGGAACTCGCTGACGAACGAGTTCGTGCCCGGCAGCGCCAGCGACGACATGCCGGCCAGCAGCAGGCAGCCGGCGAGCACCGGGGCCAGCTTGGCCACCCCGCCGTAGTCGGCGATCTTCCGCGACCCGCCGCGGGTGATCAGCACGCCGATCATCACGAACAGCATGCCGGTGGAGAGACCGTGGTTGACCATGTAGAGGGTCGCGCCGGCGAAGGCCTGGCTGGAGAACGCGAACACCCCCAGCGCGATGAAGCCGAAGTGCGCGACCGAGGTGTAGGCCACGAACCGGCTCATGTCGGTCTGGCCGACCGCGAGCAGCGCCGCATAGATGATGCCGACCACGGCGAGCGTCAGCACCAGCGGCGCCAGCGCCTGGCTGGCCGCCGGGAACAACGGCAGGCAGTAGCGCAGGAAGCCGAACGTGCCCACCTTGTCCAGCACGCCGACCAGCAGCACCGCTCCCACGATCGGCGCCTCGGCACCGGCGTCGGGCAGCCAGGTGTGGAACGGCACCAACGGCGCCTTGATCGCGAAGGCGATGAAGAACCCGAGGAACAGCCAGATCTGGGTCGACGTCGGCACACTGGCCGCCATCTGTTGCAGCTCGTCCCAGGTGAACGTGCCCTGCCCGAGCTGCTCGGCGCTGGTGGCGTAGAGCCCGATCAGCGAAGCCAGCATGATCAGGCCGCCGAGCAGCGAGTACAGGAAGAACTTCACGGCCGCGTACTGCCGGTTCGGGCCGCCGAAGCGCCCGATCAGGAAGTACATCGGGATCAGCATCGCCTCGAAGAAGACGTAGAACAGGAACACGTCGGTCGCGGCGAACACCCCGACCAGCATCGCCTCGGTGGCCAGCAGCAGCGCGAAGTAGCCGGACGCCGTCCGGCCCTCGGGCAGCTTCTCGGCCCAGGCGAACAGCATCAGCCCGGGCACCAGGAACGCGGTCAGCGCGATCATCACCAGGGCGATGCCGTCGATGCCGAACGCGATGTGTGTGCCGAACGCGGGGATCCACGGCGCGGAGAACTCCAGCTGGAACCGGGTCCCGGCGTTCGCGGCGTCGGTGGAGTAGCTCGCCCACGCGACGACGACCAGCACGAACTCGGCCAGCGCGGTCGCCATCGCGACGCCCTTGGCCAGCGGGACGTTGTTCCGCAGCGGGTACATCGCCAGCGCCCCGGCGACCGGGAGCAGCAGCGCGACGATCAGGAGGACGTTGCCTCCGGAGTCCGGCACGATCGGGGCGGCTGCGACATCGGGATAGGTCATGCGAACCTCACCGCCAGCATGGCCGCCACGATCAGGACGCCGCCGCCCAGCATGGACAGCGCGTAGGACCGTACGAAGCCGGTTTGCAGTCGTCGCAGGCGTCCGGAGCTGCCTCCCAGACCGGCGGCGATGCCGTTCACGGCGCCGTCGACGCCGCGGTTGTCGAAGTAGACCAGGATCCGGGTCAGCCAGGTGCCCGGGCGCTCGATGACGACCTCGTTGATCGCATTCGCGTAGAGATCGGCGCGCGCGGCGCGGACCGGCAGCGAGACCCGCTGCGGGCGCTCCACAGGCGTCGGCCGGCGGCCCACGAACAGGTAGCCGGCCAGCACGCCGAGCGCGGAGAGCCCGACCACCAGCCACGGCACGACCGCGTGCGGCAGCGCGCCGCCCTCGAGCTCGGCCAGCTCCCCGACGGTCGGGGCCAGCCACTCCGGCAGCACCGGGAACAGCAGGGCACCGGCGCCGACCGAGCCGAACGCCAGCACGATCATCGGCACGGTCATCGTGGCCGGCGCCTCGTGCGGGTGGTAGGCTTGGCCGTTGGTCGCCGGGACCTTCTCCCAGCGACGTTCGCCGAAGAACGTCATGATCATCAGCCGGGTCATGTAGAACGCGGTGAGCCCGGCGGCCAGCGCTGCGGCCCAGCCGAACACCCAGCCCTGCCAGCCCTCCTGGGCGAACGCGGCCTCGATGATCGCGTCCTTGGAGAAGTAGCCGGACAGGAACGGGAACCCGATCAGCGCCAGGTAGCCCAGACCGAACGTCACGAACGTGACCGGCATCTTGCGCCAGAGCCCGCCGAAGCGGCGCATGTCCACGTCGTCGTTCATCGCGTGCATCACCGAACCGGCCCCGAGGAACAGCCCGGCCTTGAAGAACCCGTGCGTGAGCAGGTGCAGGATGCCCAGCGCGTAGCCGGCCGGGCCGAGCCCGACGGCCAGGATCATGTACCCGATCTGGCTGACCGTGGAGTACGCGAGCACCTTCTTGATGTCGTCGTAGGCGCAGCCGATGATCGCCCCGATCAGCAGCGTGACGACGCCGATCAGCGCGACGACCAGGCGTCCGGTCCCGGTGAGGTCGTAGATCGGGTTCGTGCGGGCGATCAGGTAGACGCCCGCGGTGACCATCGTCGCCGCGTGGATCAGGGCCGAGACCGGGGTCGGGCCCTCCATCGCGTCCGGCAGCCAGGACTGCAGCGGGAACTGGCCGGACTTGCCGCA
>JAKDNL010000250.1 GCA_030451825.1 Pseudonocardia sp.
TGATCCACCGGCTCGATGGGGGCGCATATTGCACCCGAGAAGTGCGGAACGTGAGCCTGACGCGCGCGTGAGCATGTTCTGTGCGCGTTACCGCGTGCGGACCACTGTCGCGGGGAGTGATCGGACTGAACCGCTACGTCAACGGTTCGAGCAGCCGTTGCGGCGACAGCAGCGCCCGGCCGACCGGCTCGGTCGGCTCCGGCTCCCCCGCCAGACCCGGGCCCGGACACATCTCGACCTCGCCCGGCCCCGGCTCCGCTCCGCAGACCGGGCACCGTCCGGCGACGTCGAGCTCGGCCTCGCAGGGCACGTGCCGGAAGATCCGACGGCCGGGCACCGCCGCGGCGTGCCGCTCGCCCCACCCGTAGAGCGCGTGCAGCACCGGCCACAGGTCCTGGCCGCGCTCGGTGAGCAGGTACTCGACCCGGCCCGGACGGGGCTCCTCGCGGCGCAGCACGCCGGCCTCGGTCAGCGACTCCAGGCGCGCGGCCAGCACGGCCTTGGGCACCGCGAGGTGGCGGTGCAGGTCGGTGAAACGGCGTACGCCGTAGAAGCAGTCCCGCAGGATCAGCAACGTCCAGCGCTCGCCGACGATCTCGAGCGCGCGGGCGAGGGAGCAGGCCTGCGAGGCGTAGTCGGACCCGAGCGGCATGGACCCACCCTACGCTCGCGGTTCGATCATCGAACTGGTCGTGCTACCGTCCGGTTCGACCATCGAACTCCCCGGGAGACCCCATGGAACGTCGCACCGTCGCCGTCTCCGCGCTCGGCACGCTGCTCGCACTGGTGTCCTACACCGCACCGCTGACCACGTTGCGGGCGATCTCCGACGATCTGGGAGCCGGCCCGTCCGGGCAGTCCTGGATCCTCAGCTCGATGAGCCTCGGACTCACCGCGGCCCTGCTCACGACCGGAACCCTGGCCGACGAGCACGGCCGACGACGGATGTTCGCACTCGGCGCGGTGGTGCTGGCCGTCGCCTCCGCAGCCGGAGCGACGTCGCCCGGTACCGCGGTGTTCGTTCTCGGGCGGGTCGTACAGGGGGTCGGGGCCGCCGCGATGATCGCCTGCAGCCTCGCCCTGATCAGCCACGCCATCCCGCCGGGCCCCGTGCGGACCCGTGCCACCGGGCTGTGGGGCGCGGCGCTGGCCGTGGGGATCGCCGTCGGACCCGTGCTCTCCTCGCTGATCCCGTGGCGGGTCTTCTACGTGCTGATCGCCGTGGCGGCGCTCGGGGCGGCGGCGGCCGCCCGGTCCCTGCTGACCGAGTCCACCTCCGGTGAGCCGCGGCCGGTGGACCTGCCGGGGATGGTGCTGCTCGCGGCCGGGCTGTCCGCGTTGCTGGCCGGACTCACCGAGGTCCGACGGCTGCCGGTCGGGCCGGTGCCGATCGCGCTGCTGGTCGTCGGAGTGCTGCTGCTCGCCGGGTTCGTCGTGGTCCAGCGACGCTCGTCGCACCCGATGGTCGCGCTCGGGCTGTTCCGCAGTCCCGGCCTGGTAGCGGCCACCACCGCGAGCCTGGCCACCGGTCTCGGGGTGATCGCGGTGTCGTCGTTCCTGCCGGTCGTGCTGCAGCGCGGCCAGGGTCACGGTCCGGTGTTCGCGGCCGTGCTGCTCCTCGGCTGGTCCGGGACGAGCATCGTCACCGCCCTGGTGACCCGGCGGATCAGCGAGCGGGTCACCGGCGCGAGCCGTATGGGCGTCGGGCTGGTGGTGATCGCGGCCGGGCTGGTCCCGTTGGTCGGGCTGCGCCCGGACTCGGGTCCGTGGCTCGTGCTGACCGGGTTGATCGTGGCCGGGCTGGGCAGCGGCGTCGTCAACGCCACCCTCGGCCGGGAGGCCGTCGCGAGCGTGCCGGCGAACCGGGCCGGGATGGGCAGCGGGATCAACAACACCAGCCGCTACCTCGGTGCGGCGATCGGGGTGACGCTGGTGTCGGTGCTGAGCTCGCCCACCGGGGCCGAGCCGGCCGACGAGCTGCTCGCCGGCTGGGACGTCGCGGTCGTCGTGTGCATCGTGCTGACCGTGCTCGGTGCCGGTGTCGTGCTGGCCTGCACCCGTCGCGCGCCGGCGCCTCTCGCCGCCGCTCCGGCACCGCTCGCCGAACCGCTCGCCTGATCGTCGTGAATGGCGACGGCATCACGATCGCATTCCGCCAGATGACGGCACAGGAGGACGCCGTACGGATTCTGCGTGGTAGCCCGATAGCGCGGTTCCGCCATCGGGCACGCCGGTCGACCCGCTCCGCGCGGTCGGTCGATTCGGTCTCGGAGAACGTCCGCCCATCACCCGATCCGGCGAGCGGCCCGATCCGCGCGATACGGAACGACGAGCCGTCCGTCCGGTCGATCCGGCTGGAGTGGCGTCGGCCCCGTGCCGCCCGCAGCCGGCCGTGCCGGGCGATCCGGTCCCGGAACGCGGCTTCACGCTGCGACGACGCCGTCACGGTCGGTCCCGTCCGATCGGCGATCGCCGCGTTCGGAGCGGGTCACGGACCGGGTCCGTTTTCCGCGGCGAGGAGGGTAGGGCGACGGGAAAGCGCCGGCGTTCCGCCTCCGTTTCCGGTGCCGGATCCTCTCGTTCGACGTGTCTTCCGGGCAGGGACGGAGCCCGGACGAAATCCGCTCCCCACAGTTCCCGATCCGTCCCGTCGAACGAGCCCAGGATCCCCGGTCGTCCATTCCGGCAGGGCGCGGACAACGCGATATCGGACGCATCGCGGGCGTCTCGGATCCGTCTCCGGGCGGCGCGATGACCGGACCGCCCCCCTGTCCAGGACAAGATCGCGAGTACTAGCGTGCGTCGCAATCGACTTGGAGGTGAGTCTTGGCACTCGCATCGATCCTGTCCGAGATGCCCGATCTGCTGCGCAGGACGCTCGAGGAACACACGCCGGACGCACACGGGTACTGCAGGGAATGCCGTGACGCCGCCGGCGTCAGCGCATCGTGGCCGTGCGTGACGCGCGGGCTAGCCGAAGAAGCACAGCACATCCACGGGGGCGGCCTGCCGGGCACCCGCGACGCGGGACGGGCACCGGCTGCCGTCCGCGAGGACCTGGAGCCCTCCATCGCCGGACGCCGACGGGCCCGGGACCTCTCCGGTGCCACCGACTCCGGCCGGCACCGCTCCGCCCTGCTCTGATCGGGGCCCGTGATCGGCATCGACGGGCGTCTCAGCCCGCCGTCCCCCATGCCGGACGATGTGTCTCCCGGATCAGCACGACCGCCACGAGGCTGATCACCGCGACCAGCACCATGTACCCGGACACGGCCAGCGACGTCCCGGTCCGAGCCTGCAGCGCGGCCGCGATGAGCGGGGCGAACCCGCCGCCGAGCACCGCGCCCACGGCGTAGGAGAACGACGCCCCGCTGTAGCGGAACCGCGGCTCGAACATCTCCGAGAACAGGGCCGACTGCGGCCCGTAGGACAGCCCCAGGCCGATCGTCAGCACGATCACCGAGACGATCATCAACGCCGTGCTGCGGGTGTCGACCAGCAGGAAGAACGGCACCGGCCACACCACCAGCAGGATCGACCCCGTCAGGTAGACGGGCTTGCGGCCGACCCGGTCCGACCAGATCGCCGACGCCACGATGCTGACCAGCCAGCTCACGCTGCCGATGATCACGATCGCGATCATCAGGTTCCGGTTCACCTTCAGCACCGACGTGCCGTAGGACAGCAGGTAGGCCAGGAACACGTAGCCGATCGCCGTGTTCGCGATGAAGCTGATCGAGGCCAGCGCGAGTTCGCGAGGGCGCTGCCGGAACACCTCGGCGATCGGGCTGGCGCTGCGCGCCGCCTCCGTGCGCAGCGCCGCGAACACCGGGCTCTCCTCGATCCGCAGCCGGATCACCAGTCCGACCACGACCAGCACGATCGAGACCAGGAACGGGATCCGCCAGCCCCACGCGGCGAACTGCTCGGTGGTGACCAGGTTGCTCACCACGAAGAACACGATCTGGGCCAGGATCAGTCCGGCTGGCACACCGATCTGGGCGAACGAGCCGTAGCGCCCGCGCTTGCCGGGCGGGGCGTGCTCGACGGCCATCAGGGCCGCGCCGCCCCACTCGCCGCCCGCGCTCAGGCCCTGCAGCAGGCGCATCAGCACCAACAGGATCGGCGCCAGGACCCCGACCTGCGCGAACGTCGGCAGCAGGCCGACCCCGACCGTCGCGACGCCCATCAGCACCAGCGACGTCACCAGCATCGCCTTACGGCCGATCCGGTCCCCGAAGTAGCCCCAGATCACGCCGCCGACCGGCCGGGCCACGAACCCGACGCCGAGCGTGGCGAACGCGGCGAGCGTGCCCGACGCCGGCGACAGCGTGGAGAAGAACTGGCTGTTGAACACGAGCGCGGCGGCCGTGGAGAAGATGAAGTAGTCGTACCACTCGATCGTCGTGCCGATCGCGCTCGCGACCGCGACCCGGCGCAGCTGGCGCGGGTCGGAAACGTGTTCGGCGCGATCGACCGCGTCGGCACCGTGCGTCATCGCTGTGCTCCCCCCAGCCGGACGCCCTCGGCCGGCCGGCGTCAGCTTCGCACCACCGTGCGTGGTTCCGGAACAGTCGGCTTCCGGGCGCCACTCGTCGCAGATAACGATCCGATCACCTCGCAGGCGCGCCTCTATCCGGACATATCGACACGGTCGTCTACGGTCAGGCACGAATCGCACGGCTCGGCTCCCCCGACGGGCAGGGATTTCCCCAGATCCCACGCTCCCCGCACGCCCGCCCGAGCCGCGCGATGGAGGAGATATGCCCGTGTCCCGACATCGTCACCCTGTCCGAGCAGGACGGCTGCGCGCCGACGGGCTGCGCAACGTCGCCACCGCGGCCGCCGTGGCCGGTGGCGCCCTGGCCGTCGTCACCCCGACCGTCGGCCTGGAGGACCTCGACGGGGCCACCGCCGAGTCCACCGGCGCGTTCCGGCTCGCCGCCGAGAGCTCGTCCGCCGCGACGGCCGCCACGTCGAACCCGGCCCCACGGACCGACCCGGTGCTCGCCGGCGCGGACGAGCTGGTGAAGGCCTCCGGCCTGATGGAGGCGGCCGACGGCGCCGGCCAGGCCGTCACGGCCGAGCGCGCCCGGATCGAGCGGGCCGCGCGCGACGCCGCCGCCCGCCCCACCGGCGGTGACGGTGACGACGGCGGGAACGCGCCACCCGCCCCGGGCCGCGACGGCCCGAGCAGCGCCCCCTGCGACATCGACACCGGCGGCCTGGGCGACGTGCAGAGCTGGGTCACCGAGGCCGCCCAGTTCCTCGGCTGCGCCTACGACCAGCCCGAACTGCTCGGCGTCGGCGAGCGCGGCAATGCCTCCGACCACCCGACCGGTCATGCCCTGGACCTGATGGTCCGTGGCGAGACCGGCGACCGGATCGCCGACTGCGCCCTGGCCAACGCCGACGAGCTCGGCGTGACCTACGTGATCTGGGAGCAGCGGATGAACTCCGGCGACGGCTGGGAGCCCATGGAGGACCGCGGCGGCGACACCGCCAACCACAACGACCACGTGCACGTGTCGTTCGACGACAGCTCCGGCAGCGGCACCCCGGACCTGGGCCGCTGCGCATAACCCCCTGTGCGCGGATATCGCTGCCGGAGCAGCGATATCCGCGCACGACCGGTCGTCGCGCGGTCCGGAGGGGCGGCGGGCCGTGGGTGGCGCGCGAGCACTAGCGTGTGCGCGGTTTCGCTACTGGATCGAGTGAGAGGACGCGAAGCATGCGCGTCGGAGTGCTGACCGGAGGCGGCGACTGTCCTGGGCTCAACGCCGTCATCCGGGCCGTCGTCCGCAAGGGGATCCCGGAGTACGGGTACTCGTTCGTCGGGTTCCGGGACGGCTGGCGCGGCCCGCTCGAGGGCCTGACGATGACCCTCGACATCCCCGCGGTGCGCGGCCTGCTCCCGCGCGGCGGCACCATCCTGGGCTCCTCGCGGACCAACCCGTTCGCGCTCGACGACGGCGTCGACCGGATCCGCAAGACGCTCACCGACCGCGGGATCGAGGCGCTGGTCGCGATCGGCGGCGAGGACACCCTCGGGGCCGCCGCCAAGCTGCACGAGGCCGGGGTGCACGTCGTCGGCGTGCCGAAGACGATCGACAACGATCTGTCCGGCACCGACTACACGTTCGGCTTCGACACCGCGGTGCAGATCGCGACCGAGGCCATCGACCGGCTGCACACGACGGCCGAGTCGCACCACCGCGCGCTGATCGTCGAGGTGATGGGCCGGCACGCCGGCTGGATCGCGCTGCACTCGGGCATGGCCGGTGGCGCGAGCGCGATCCTGCTGCCCGAGGTCGAGTTCGACATCGAGCAGGTCTGCCGCTGGGTGGAGAGCCGCTACCGCAGCGAGTACTCCCCGATCATCGTCGTCTCGGAGGGCGCCAAGCCCCTGGGCGGCGACGAGGCGCTGCGCACCGGCGACACCGACGCGTTCGGCCACGTCCGGCTCGGCGGCATCGGCGACCGGCTGGCGCGGGAGATCGAGGCGCGCACCGGCAAGGAGGCCCGCACCACGGTGCTCGGCCACGTCCAGCGCGGCGGCACCCCCACCGCGCGGGACCGGTGGCTGGCGACCCGGTTCGGGCTGCACGCGATCGATGCCGTGCACGAGGAGAAGTGGGGCAGCATGGTCGCGCTGCGCGGCACCGACATCGTCACCTGCCCGCTGGCCGAGGCCACGAGCACGCTCAAGACGGTCGACCCGTCGCTCTACGCCGAGGCCGAGGTGTTCTTCGGGTAGCGACCCCGGGTCCTGCGGCTCGGGCCGGGGCGGGGACCGGACAGTGAGATCCTGGCCCTCGCCGCCCCGGCCCGGCTAGACGATGCCCTGGCGGGCGGCGGTGTAGACGATCTCGGTGCGGCGGCGGACCTCGAGCTTGTCCCGCAGGTTGCGCACGTGGAACTTCACGGTCGCCTCGGAGATCACCAGCCGGGCGCCGATCTCCCGGTTGCTCATGCCGACCGCGAGCAGCTTGAGCACCTGATTCTCTCGGTCGGTCAGCGAGGCGTTGCGACACATGTCCGGGACGTCGTCACCGGCCGGATCGCGCAGGACCTGCAGCGGACCCGAGTTCGTGCCGGGGTCGAACACGCCCTCGCCGCGCAGCACGGACCGGACCGCTCGCACGATGTCGGCGGTGTCGGCGCCCTTGCGCAGGTAGCCGTGCACGCCCAGGCGCACGGTCCGCATCATCGCCTCGCGGTCGCGGCACCCGGTCAGCACCAGCACCCGCACGCCCTTGCAGCGTTCTAGCAGCGCACGCACCAGGTCCAGGCCGGGCCGCTCGTCTCGGCCGAACTCGATGTCCAGCACGATCACGTCCGGGCGGGTCCGCTCGGCCGCCATCAACGCGTCCCGCGGGGAGGCCGCCTCCCCGGTGTGCACCAGGTCGGGCTCGGCGGCGATCAGGGCGCGCAGTCCGTGCCGCACGATCGGCTCGGCGTCCACGATCAGCACCCGCGCCGTCCGCCGGACGACCTCACCGGCGTCGCGACCGTGTCGCGTCACGTCGATGGCCTCGCGTACGGCTTCGAGCGTCATCGCCATGCCCTCCCGGACGTGCAGGTCCCGCCCCCGATGGCGGATACCGGAACCGCACCGTAGGGAGTGCCACGTTGCCTTCACGTTGCAGCCGGATGCACATGCATGTGTGACCTGCGTAACATGATGATCGGGTCGACCGAAGTCGGGTACAGGTCAGGCACGACCGACCGCCGCGTTCGGCCTATCCTGGGCAAAGTGTCACGTCCCGGCGCCCGCGGCGCCGGGCCCTGCGGAGGTGAGGATGCACGACAGTAACGCCACGTCGTCCGCCGACGAGCTCGTCGCGGACGCCATGCGGCTGCGCCGGATCTACGACGACCACCTCGGGTCCGGTAGCGCCGGGAGTCCCCGCTCGGTCGTCTCCGACTCCTGGCAGCGCAGCCTCGCCGCGCTGATCGACCCGGAGAACCGGACCCCGCCGGTCGTCTACTCCCCGGAGGACCTGCCCAACCTGCGCGAGGGCCATCCGCTGCACGAGGTCATGCCGCTGCTGCGCACGACCCTGGTCAGCATCGCCGACGAGGCCATGCACGTCATGCTCGTGACCGACGCGGACGGCCACATCCTCTGGCGCGACGGCGCGCACGGGCTGCTGCGCTCGGCCGACGACGTCGGGCTGTTCGAGGGCACCCGCTGGTCCGAGGACGCGATCGGCACCAACGCGATGGGCACCGCGCTGGCGGTGGACGCGCCGGTCCGCATCCATTCCGCGGAGCACCTGGTCCGCGCCTATCACGACTGGACCTGCGTGGCCGCGCCCGTGCACGACCCGGACACCGGATCGATCGTCGGCGCGATCGACATCAGCGGGCCGCTGCACACCCTGCACCCGGCGCTGGTCCAGCTCGTCACGGCCACCGCGCAGCTGGCCGAGAACCAGCTCCGGGTCCGCCTCGCGATCGCCGACGAGCGTCTGCGCGTGCGCAACATGCCGCACCTGACCGGGCTGCACGGGCTCGAGGGTGCGCTGCTGTCGAAGTCCGGCCGGGTGATCGCCAGCGAGCCCTACGGCCGGTTCCCGGAACGGGTCCACCTGCCCGAGGACTCCGATCGGGTCCGGCTGCAGGACGGGCGGGAGATGGTCGTCGAGTCGCTGTCCGAGGGCTACCTGCTCCATCCCGAGCCGGGACGGCGACGGGTCCGCGCCACCGAGCGGGCACCCGGGATCTCGCTGCGGTTCACCGGCGCCGGGACCCCGCAGATCACCGTCGGCGAGCGCGAGGTCCCGGCGTCGCTGCGCCCGGCCGAGATCCTCACCGCGCTGGCCCTGCACCCGGACGGCCTGTCCGGCGAGCAGCTCACGCTGATGCTCTACGGCGACGAGGGAAACCCGACCACGCTGCGCGGGGAGATCCACCGGCTGCGCGCGTTGCTGGGCAGCGAACTGCTACTCACCCGCCCCTACCGGCTCGCGGCCGAGCCGGACGCGGACTTCCTCCGGGTCCGGCGGGAGCTGCGGGCGGGCCACCCGAAGGATGCGCTGGACGCCTGCCACGGCGAGCTGCTGTCCCGATCGGATGCCCCGGCCGTCCGCGAGCTGCGCGACGAGCTCACGGCGGGGCTGCGACACGCGATCCTGGCCGGTGACGACGCCGAGCTGGCCCACCGGTTCGCCGAACACCCCCTCGGCGCCGACGACATCGAGGCCCACGAGCGCCTGCTCGACCTCCTCGCCCCGGTCGACCCGCGCCGCGCCGCCGTCGCCGCCCGGCTGGCCCACCTCCTCGCCTGACCCCGCCGCCCGCCACCTGATCGGCGGCCGGGTCCCGAAACCGGCCCCCCCCCCGCACCCACCGGGCCCAAACCCCCCCAAACAAACTGTGCGGCAGCGGGGCCCCCC
>JAKDNL010000251.1 GCA_030451825.1 Pseudonocardia sp.
TCAGCGAGAACTACGTGCTGCCGATCAGCCACGACGAGGTCGTGCACGGCAAGGGTTCGTTGTGGACCCGGATGCCCGGCGACGACTGGAACAAGGCCGCCGGCGTGCGCGCGCTGCTGGCCTACATGTGGGCGCACCCGGGCAAGCAGCTGCTGTTCATGGGCAGCGAGTTCGGCCAGCCGCGGGAGTGGTCCGAGCAGCGCTCGCTGGACTGGCACCTGCTCGACGACCCGCTGCACGGCGGCGTCACCTCGCTCGTCGGTGACCTGAACCGGGTCTACCGCGGGCACTCCGCGCTGTGGTCCAAGGACACCACCCCGGACGGCTTCGCCTGGATCGACGCCAACGACGCGGCCGGCAACGTGCTCAGCTTCCTGCGTCACGGCACCGACGCGTCCGGGCGGGCGACCGTGCTGGCCTGCGTCGCGAACTTCTCCGGCGCGCCGAACGAGAACTACCGGTTGGGGCTGCCCTTCGCCGGGCGCTGGACCGAGCTGCTCAACACCGACGCCGCCGGCTACGGCGGCTCCGGGGTGGGCAACCTGGGCACGGTCGTCGCCGAGGCGCAGATGTGGCACGGCCAGCCCGCCTCGGCCGCGCTGCGGCTGCCGCCGTCCGGGGTGCTGTGGCTGGTGCCCGAGGAGACCGGCGGACCGGTGCACCCGCTCGGTTCCGGATCCGGAACCGTGCCGGCGGCGTCGGTCCCGCCCGCGGTGGGCGCGGCCGCGATCCCGCCGGTGCCCGAGGAGACCGACGTCCCGGCGCCGGCCACCCCGGACGACGACGTGACGGCGTCGGCGCTCCCGGAGCACGGACGAGACGTTCCGGACCTCGAGCCGGGTTCGCCGGTGCTCGCCGTCGCCGCGCCGGAGCCGGAGTCCGGCTCCCCGGCGCTCGATCCCGTCGCCGCGCCGGAGCCGGGCGATGCGGTGCCCGAGCCCGAGCCCCTCCCCGGGTCGGACGAGGCCCTGCCGATCCCCGGGGACGACGCGGCGACGCCGACACCGACCGTCACCCCGTCGACCTCCGGGGCACCGGGGGTGCGGGCCACCCGCACCGGGACGTTCGTGACCGGGACGTCCGGTACCGGTACGTCCGCGACCGGGAGCTCGGAGAACGGATCCTCCAGCGCGGGCTGAGCCCGGCCCGGCCGCCACGGCGGTGCACGCGTCGGGCGAGCACGTCGGGCGAGCACGTCGGGCGAGCACGGCAGGGGCAGGCTCAGGCGATCCAGCCGGGCGTTCCCCGGTCGGTGCCGTCGGCGAGTTCGGCGCGCGCATCGCCGGGTCCGGTGACCAGGGCGGACATTCCCGCGTGCTCGTCGGCGACGATCCGGCGCAGCCGGCCGGCGGGGAGCACCACGGTGTCCCCCGGGCCGAGCTCGACCGGGTCGCCGCCGTCGAGCTCAACGGTCGCGGCGCCCTCGACGAGGGTCCACAGCTGCTCGCCGCTCATCCGGTGCTCGGGCCCGGCGGTACCGGGGTCCATCCGGACCTGCCACAACGCGTGACCCGACCCGCCGAGGGTCGGCGAGGCGAGCGTGGTCATCACGGCGTTCGGGGTCTCGGTGCGGCGACGGTCGGTGTGGCGGACGACGGTCACGGTGATCTCCTCTACAGTCGACAATAAGGTTGTCCAACGATAGAACGGTAAACTACGTTGTCCAATTCGTCGAGAGCCGCGCGCCCCGGTCACCAGCTGCCGCTCCTGCTGCTGCGTGCGTTCCAGGAGCTGATCGACGAGTTGCACGTGCGGCTGGAGCGGGAGGGCTTCGCCGACGTCCGGCCGACGCACGGGTTCGTCCTGCAGGCCGTCGGCCCGCACGGGACGACCGCGGTCGAGCTGGGGCGGGCGCTCGGAGTGAGCAAGCAGGCCGCCGGCAAGACCATCGCCGGTCTGGAGGCGCAGGGCTACCTGGAGCGGGGCACCGACCCGTCCGACTCCCGGCGCAAGCTGGTCCGGATGACGCCTCGGGGCCGCGCGGTGCTGGCCCGCTCCGCCGCCGTGCTGGACGAGCTGCGTGCTCGATGGGCGGACGAGCTCGGCGACGGGCGGCTGTGCGACCTGGAGGACGCGCTCACGGCGATGACGTCGGGGCCGGCGCTACGGCTGGACACCCCGGCCTGGTTCGGGCGTGACTGAGCCGAGGCGGCCCGGACGAGCCGGCTGCGGGCCGGTTGATCGATCTGCGCGGGACGATCGGCGCCGTCGGTGGCGCCGATAGTCCCGCACGGATCGATCATGAACCGGACGAAGCCACCGGGTGCCGCGGCCGACGACGAGCGGCCCAGCGGCCGGTCGGTCGCCGGGCCGGACGCCGGGTCAGGCCCGCGTGGTGTCCGCGGTGTCCCGGTCCCCGGCGTCGTCACGGCCCACACCCACCACGGCGACCGCTCCGATCAGCGCCACGGCGGCGAAGGCGAAGAAGCCCCACGGGTAGGCGATGCCCGCGCCGAGCAGCGCCCCGCCGAGCAACGGCCCGCTGATCGCGCCCAGCCTGCCGATCCCGCTGGCCGCGCCCAGCGCCGACGCCCGTACCGGAGCCGGATAGTGCCGGCTGACCCAGGCGTAGACCAGGACCTGCGAGCTGAACACGAACACCCCGGCCAGCAGCACGCTCACGTAGACACCGATGCCTGGTAGCCGGATCGAGAGCAGTGCCAGGAACAGCGCGGCCGCGGAGAACCAGCCGATCGTCGTGGGGCGGATGCCGATCCGGTCCGCGACCCGTCCGGCCAGCAACAGCCCGAGCACCGCGCCCACGTTGAGGACCAGCAGCAGGGTCAGGGCGGCGCCGAGCTGGTAGCCGGCCGCCAGCATGATCTCCGGCAGCCAGGTGTTGAGGCCGTAGACCAGCAGCAGCCCCATGAAGGAGGTCACCCAGAACGCGATCGAGGAGCGCAGATATCCGCCGCGGACGAGCTGGGAGACCGGGTTGCGCGAGGCGGACGGCGTCGCGCGCTCGGTCCCGGGCAGGGACTCCGGCAGGCGTGCGGCGATCATCGGCACCAGCACCACGGCCGGTAGTGCACCGATCACGAACATGGCCTGCCAGCCCAGATCGGAGATCACCAGCCGCCCGATCAACGCGGTCAGTACCGCACCCACGTGATATCCGGTCATCATGATCGTCGTGACACTGCCGCCGCGGCCGGTCCGGCCGAACTCGTTGACCATGGCCAGCGCGACCGGCAGCACCCCGCCCAGACCGAGTCCGGCCAGGAACCGCAACAACCCGAACACGACGGGGCCGGTGGCGAACGCGCACAGCAGGGTCAGCACGGAGAACGAGACGACGGTGATCAGCATCGTGCGGCGCCGTCCGACGAGATCGGCCAGCGGCCCCACCGACAGCGCCCCGACCATCACTCCGAGCAGGCCGACGACCGAGATCAGCGACGCGGTACCCGGCGTCAGCCCCCAGCCCGTGTCGCGCAGCAGGGAGGGCAGCACCACCCCGAGCACGACCAGGTCGAAGCCCTCGAGGGCGACCGTGGCCCAGCACAGCGGCGCGACCCACTTTCTGTGCCGGTCACCGCGCGACGTCGCGACACCGTCCGTCATCGCCGCTCGCCTCCCTGCGAATGGGTGGACGGCAGTGTGCGGCCCTAGCCGGACGGGCGCGTCGGGACTTCCGCAGAACGGAAGGATTCACCCACATCGGAGCGGGGTGCGGTAGCGGACCACCACGGGCCGGTCGCCGGGCGCAGCAGGGTCAGCCAGGCCGCGAGCAGGATCGCCGAGTACAGCGCCCGGCCCACCGGGGCGAGCGGGTCGCCGTCGGCCCACAGGTCGCTCCAGGTGATCGGGATGAACGCGAGCGCGAGCAGCGCCCCGACGACCACCCGGCGGGTGTCGCCGACGCGGCCGGACGCGACCACGACCAGCAACCCCGGCCACAGCAGGATCAGATAGTTGTGCCAGGAGATCGGCGCGGTCAGTAGCCCGGTGGCCAGCACGGCCCAGGGCGCGACCCCGGCCGGGTCGGTACCTCGGGAGGGATCGATCCCGTACCGGTGCGTGCGCACCGCGAACAGCAGCAGCGTCCCGACCAGCAGCGCCGCCCCGACCAGCGTCCCGACCAGTGACGGCAGGCCCCATCGGATCGCCAGGCCGGGCAGCGCGGCGTTGTCCAGCACGGTCGCGACCGGCTCGGCCAGGGCCATCCGCAGCCACTGCGGCCCGGTGGAGAACCCGGCCGCGGCCATCCCGGCCAGCGTGGCCAGCGCCGTGGCGGCCACCCCGGCCCGGAACTCCGGCCAGCGGCGCTGCACCAGCGGCAGCAGCAGCAACGGGGCCAGCGACGGCTTGATCGCCACCGTGACGCCGTAGAGCACCGCGGCCAGGCGGGGACGACCCCGGCGCTCGGCGATCCACCCGGCCGTCACCCCGACCAGCAGGATCCCGTAGATCTGGCCGAGGGCCAACGTCCCGTGCAGTGGTGACGCCACCAGGACCGACGCCACCGCGAGCGCGGTCCAGGCGCGGCCGATCCGCAGCTCGCGCGCCGCGGCGAACACCGACCCGGCGACCATCAGCACCGTGAGCGTCACGAAGATCCGGTAGGCGAGGACGGCGTCGAGCATCCCGAGCGGGGCCAGCAGCAGCGACAGGATCGGCGGGTTGAGGTTGTGCAGCTTCGCGTCGGTGTCGTAGATCCCGGTGCCGTCGACCAGCGCGACCGCGGAACGCCAGAACGTATCGAAGTCGATGTGGGTGATCGGCACGATCGGATTCGGCAGCAACGCCAGCAGTGGTGGGTTGCCGAACACGAACAGCGCGACGCCGGTGGCCAGCGCGGCGACCGTGACCACCCGGGCACCGATCCGCACCGCCCGGGAGCGGTCGAACCGGGCGCGCGGGCGGGTCCGGCCCCCAGCGGTCCGGCCCCCGGCGGTCCGGCCCCCAGCGGTCCGGCCCTCCGTGACCTCGCTCAGAACAGCGCGCGGGCCAGGGCCCGCCGGGCGGTGCTCACCCGGGGGTCGTCCGCGGGGAACAGCTCGAACAGGCCGACCAGGTGCTCGCGCGCGCGGTCCCGGTCCTCCCCTGAAGTGCGGGCGACGGTGGCCACCAGCCGCTCGAACGCGGCCTCGACCTGGTCGCCGGCCAGCTCGGCGTCGGCGGCGGCGAGCTGGGCGTCGACGTCGTCCGGCGCGGCGTCCGCGCGGGCGATCGCCGACGGGTCGGCCTGCTCGGCACGGGCCAGGAACCGCACCTGGGCCAGGGCCGCAGTGGCCTGCTCGTTCGCCGGCTCGACGTCGAGGATCGCCTGGTAGGCGGCCTCGGCGGCGGAGTAGTCACCCTGTTCCAGGGCATCCTCGGCCGCGGTGAAGCGCGGGTCCTCGGGCTCCTCGGCCGGCTCCTCCGGCTCACCGCCGGTGGTGGCCCGGGCCTCCCCCTCGGCGATCGCCGGCATCCGCTCGCGCAGCGCGTCGAGCAGCGAGGTCACCCACTGACCGGCCTGCGCGTCGGGCATCGCGCCGTTGACCGCGTCCACCGGCTGGCCACCGACGACCACGACGACCATCGGGACCTGCTGCACGCCGAACGCCTGGGCGATCCGCGGGGCCGCGTCGATGTCCACCCGGGCCAGCACCCAGGCCCCGCCGCCGTTCGTGGCGAGCCGCTCCAGCTCCGCGGAGAGCTGCTCCTCGCGCGGGTAGCGGCCGGCCCAGAGCTCGATCACGACGGGCACCTCGAGCGACTTCTCGAGGACGTCGTTCTGGAAGCCCTGCTCGGTGGCATCGACGACCCACGGGCTCGCCTGCCCGCCACCACCGGCGGCGCCACCGGGTGGCTGTGGCCGGTTCGCGGCCTCCGAACGCGCCTTCAGCGCCGAGAGGTCGACCGCTCCGGCCATGGCCGACGACATCGCCGACCGCTGGGCCTGCTGACGTGGATCTGGGCGAGACACGTCTGACATCCTGGCACGCCCACCTGCGGCGCGTGGATCGCCCCGGCCCTGCGGCCATGGGGCGAAGACGACGGACCGGCGCGATCACGGGGTGCACCCCCTCCGCGAGCGTCGCCCCGCGATAGGTCGATCATCACCGGACCGGCGGAACAACACTCGGCGGATTCGCTCGTTGAACCGTCAGCAGGGGTCTCAAGGCCACTCTGCAATGCCGCAGACCACGGGCGCGCACGCGTCGCGCGCCATCACCGGAGGATCAAGACACATGAGCAATGTTCAGACCGCGAAGCCGACCCTGGCCTACGCAGCCCTGGCCGTCGCCGTCATCGGCATCATCGCCGGCATCTTCATCCCGCTCGCGGGCTGGATTCTGGGCGCGGCCGGGCTCGTGCTGGGCTTCATGAGCTTCCGCCAGCCGGCCACCGCCAAGCTGGGCCAGATCGCCATGGCGCTCGGCTTCGTCGCGATCCTGGTCGGGGTGTACTTCTTCACCAGCGCGATCGCCTGACGACCATCGGCCCGGTGACCGGGCCGATGTACCACCCGCCGGTCGTCCGGTGGTGTGACGGCCGGTGACGGGTACGCCCGCCACCGGCCGTCGTCGTTCTCCGGCCGCGGCGTGCGGTTCAGCCGGCCGAGACCGGTGCGATTCCGGTCAGCAGATCGGCCAGCTCACCCGGACGAGTGATCATCGGGAAATGCCCGCCCCGGATCTCGAGGAGCTCGGCGCCGATCGCCGCGGCGTCCCGCCGGCCGGCGTCCGGAGAGGCGACCCGGTCCCCGGTGCACACCACGGACACGGTCCGGACCGCGGGCCACGCCGTCAGCGGCGTGGTCTCCTTGCCCACCGTCCACGCCTGCGGGCGCAGGCCGGTGACGGCCGCGTCGACAGCGGCGTCCGAGCTCTCCGCCGCGACGTCGCGGTAGAGCCCGTCCGCAGCGGCCCCGGCCGGCCAGAACGTGGTCCCGTCCGTACCGCGGCGCACCCCGGTGTCGTACCCCGGCACCATCAGGTCGGCCGAGCGCATCCGCCCGATGAACGACGTTCCCGGCACCGGCGTCATCGCGGCCAGCAGCACCAGCGCGGTGACCCGCTGCGGGCCCAGCGCCTCGGCGACCAGCGGGACGCTCAGCCCGCCCAGCGAGTGCCCGACGAGTACCACCGGGGCGGGGTCCGGCCCGACCGCGGCCAGCACGGCGTCGACGTAGGCCTCCGCGCCCTGCCCGGGCTCGTCGGAGGGCAGGTCCGGTGCGATCGCCGCGAACCCGCGGGCCTCGAGCTCCGGGACCAGGCCGGACCAGCAGGACCCCCGGTGCCACGCCCCGTGCACCAGGACGAACCGCGGCGGGGTCATCCGGCGTCCGGACGATCGCCCGCGTCGCCGCGGGGCTCGTCGCCCCGCAGCGCCGACTCCACCCGGTCGACCTTGGACGTGAGCTGGCCGTCGTGGCCCGGGCGGATGTCGGCCTTGAGCACGAGGCTCACCCGGGGCGCGCCGGCCTGCACCGCCTCCACCGCCCGCTTGACGACCGCCATCCCCTCGTCCCAGGTCTCGGACTCGATGGTGGTGAACATCGACGTGGTCTCGTTGGGCAGTCCGGACTCGCGCACGACCCGCACCGCATCCGCGACGGCCGCACTGACGCTGTCCGAGGAGTCGCCGCCGGACGGCGCGATACTGAACGCGAAGAGCATGGCCCCAGCCTGCCACGCCCCGACCAGCACCTCGGACGGACGAGTCCTCCTCGATCCACTTCGCCGGAAGGGACGGGCCGGGCGCTTTGCTAGCGTCCGGACCATGACGCACCACGGGTCGCTGCCGTTCGACCCGATCCAGCGCGCCGCAGACCTCTGGGACGAGCGGATCGGGCCGTCGACGAGCATGGCCGCGGTCACCAGCGTCATGCGCGTGCAGCAGATCCTGCTCTCCGCCGTGGACGGTGCCCTGCGCCCGCACGGCCTCACCTTCGCCCGGTACGAGGCCATGGTGCTGCTGGACTTCGCGCGCCGCGGAAGCCTGCCGATGCGGGTGATGGGTGATCGCCTGCAGCTGCACCCGACGAGCGTCACCAACATCGTCGATCGGCTGCAGGGCGACGGCCTGGTGCGCCGGGTGCCGCACCCGACCGACCGCCGGGCCACCCTCGTCGAGCTCACCGAGGCCGGGACGGCCCGCCTGAGAGAGGCCACGAAGGCGGTGACCGAGATCGACTTCGGCCTGGCCGGGCTCTCCGACGAGCAGCGCAGCGAGCTGACCGACCTGCTGCGCGCGGTCCGCCGCGCCGCCGGGGACTTCGACTGACCGGCCTCGACGACCCCTCCCACACCGCTTCCACGACCGGCCACCACCCTCACCGGCGCCGCCGTCCGGCCCGCCGGACACGGCCCGGACGGCGCGGCGGCCTCCCGGCCTCCTCCCCGTGCGAGGCGCCCGGGCCGGGCCAGTCCCGCATCGTGCTCCCCGACCCCCGGTTCCGGCCGGCCGGGCGCCGGGGGCCACCGAGCATCCGCCGGACCGTGCACCACCCGGCCGCTCCCCCGGCCACCCCGGCCAGCAGCGCGCACACCACGTACGACGTCACGTCCATGCCGTCCTCCCCGCATGCTGGTGACGACCTGTTGCGTCACCGGCGTTGACAGTAGGTGGCTCCACCGACAGAATTCCGCGTCGTGACGTCGCCGAGCCCCGGATCCGGTCCGGCCGCAGCCCGGTCGCCGGCTGGTGGGCGGGCGCTGTTGCGGGCCGCACGCCAGGATCGTGGCTGGTCCCAGGCCGTCGCCGCACGCGAGCTGTCCGCCCTGGCCGCGCACACGGGCGTCGCCGTCGCCGGGCCGGCGAGCCTGAAGACGCAGCTCTCCCGCTGGGAGAACGGGCACGCGGCACCCGAGCCGGAGTACCGGGCGCTGCTCGGCACCCTCTACGACCGAGATCCGGCCGGCCTCGGGCTCGTCGCGGACGGGCAGGCCCCGGCGGACGCCGCGGAGCCGGCCGGGCAGCTGCCCGGCGCCCTCGCCGAGGCCGGGGCCCTGGACGACACGGCGCTCGGCCTGCTGCGCGAGCAGGTCGACGCCACCGCCCGCCTCGATCACCGGCTCGGCCCCGCCGGGGCGGCGGACGTGCTCGCCGCCCAGGTCGACCGGCTGGTCACGCTGGCCGATCACGTCCTGCCGGAGACGACCCGGCGGGCGGTCTGCACGCTGCTGGCCCGGGCCGCGCTACTGGCCGGGGACCTGGAGCGCGACCGCGCACGGACCGGCGCGTCCTGGTCCCGCTACGGGACGGCCCGCGCGGCCGCGCACGAGGCCGGCCGGTCCGACCTCGCCGCGCGGGCGTGGGCGGCGAGGGCGGGACTCCTGGTCGACGCCGGGGAACCGGACCGGGCCCGAGCCCTGCTGGGCGACGCGACCGACGCGTGGTCGGCCCTCGTCCGGTCCGAGGCCGGCACCGTCGCCGG
>JAKDNL010000252.1 GCA_030451825.1 Pseudonocardia sp.
CGGAGTCGGCGAGGAAAACATGTCTCAGCGGCTCCGGCGTGAGGTCGACCAGCTGCTCGGCGAGCCGTACCGCCGGCTCATGGGTCAGCCCGCCGAACATGACGTGGCTGAAGCGGCCGATCTGACCGTGTGCCGCCGCGTCGAGGTCGGGGTGGCGATAGCCATGGATCGCGCACCACCAGGAGCTCATCGCGTCGACGACGTCGAACCGTGCCCCGTCGGCGGACTCGAGAGTCAGGCGCGTCCCCGATGCGGAGCTGACAGCGTACGAGGACGGTCCATCCAGCGGTGCGTACGGGTGCCACAGCAGGCCCCGATCGCGTTCGATCAACGTCGGGTCGGATGGGCTCGTCCCCGCCATCATGCGTTGGGAGCATGGTCGGTGCCAGCGCCGCGGTGGCGCAGCGCGAGTGGGACGCGGACGTCGTCGGTGTCCGGCTGCGTCCCGAGTACCCGGAACCCGGCGTCGGCGATCATGTCCAGGTCGGCCTTCGCCGCCTGGCCCTCGCTGGTCAGGTAGTCCCCGAGAAACAGGGAGTTGGCCACGTGCAGCGCCAGGGGCTGCAGTGACCGCAGGTGCATCTCTCGGCCACCGGCCAGCCGGATCTCGGTCGCCGGGCAGGCGAACCGGGCCAACGCGAGGATGCGCAGGCAGCGCCGCGGGTCGAGCAGCCAGGTGTCCGCGAAGGGCGTGCCGTCGAACGGCATCAGGAAGTTGATCGGGATGGAGTCGCTGTCCAGGTCGCGCAGGGCGAAGACCGCGTCGACGAGTTCGTCGTCGGACTCGCCCATACCGACGATCAGACCTGAGCAGGGCGAGAGCCCGCCGCGCTTTGCCAGCTCAACGGTGTCCACCCGGTCGGAGTATGTGTGCGTCGAGCAGATGTCGGCGTACCGGTCTTCGCTGGTGTTGAGGTTGTGGTTGTAGGCATCGACGCCAGCTGCCGAGAGCCGGTCAGCCTGCCCCTCTTTGAGAAGCCCCAGGCAGGCGCACACCTCGACGCCGGGGTGCGCGCTCTTCAGTTCGTCGACCACGGTGGCGACCCGGTCGATATCCCGGGAACCGGGCCCGCGGCCGCTCGCGACCAGGCAGACCCGTGACGCACCGCCCTGGATACCTGCGGTCGCCTGCTCGACAACCTTGTCGGGCGACAGCCACGAGTAGGTGAGGATCTCGGCGTTGGAGCCGAGCCGCTGGGAGCAGTACGTGCAGTCCTCCGGGCACAGTCCGGACTTCAGGTTCACCAAGTAATTGACCTTGACCCGGTCGCCGAAGTGTGCCCGGCGCAGACGGGCGGCGGCAGCGACGAGGTCGAGGACCTGGTCGTCGGTCGCCGCCAGCACCGCGAGCGCGTCCTCTCGCTCGAGCTGGGCACCGGCCAGCTGCTGTTCGACAAGGTCATCGAATGTTTTGAACACCGTTCAAATATTACCCGGACGGGCGCGCAAAGACCACCCGCACCCGCCGCGACGAGCGGCGCAGACGAGACTGGGAAACGACGAAGGGAGGGTCGTGGTCCTCGACCGCACACAGGTGGTGGACGGCGCATGCGAGATGCTGCGCGGCCAGGGACTCGGCGGACTGTCCATGCGTCGGCTCGCGCACGACCTCGGTGTCAAGCCCGGAGCGCTCTACTACCACGTCGAGAGCAAGCAGCACCTGCTCGTCGAGATCGCCACGCGGATCCTCGACAGCGCGCCGCGGACGATCTCGACCACCGACGCACGGCAGGCCGCCAACGACATCCGCGATGCGCTCCTGAGTATCCGCGACGGTGCCGAGGTCGTCTCGTTCGCGCTCGCCTTCCGGCCCGGCGCGCTGGATCCGTTCGGCCAGCTCCATCGCCTGTTCGCCGACCGACATCCACCCCGAGAGGCACGGTGGGCCGCGCGAACCCTGGTGCGGTTCGTCCTCGGGTTCGTCGCCGAGGAGCAGAACCAGGCCGAGCTCGTCAGCACGACGCTTCTCGCCGACTTCCCGACGCGGGCCGCAGAGACAGACTCCGCCTTCGCGTTCGGCGTCGAGGCGATCGTCAGCGGGCTCGAGGCCGTCGCAACCTAACACCGCGGGGGATGCCCGGTGCGACGCGACCCGAGCGTGTGGAGGTCGTCTGTGCAGGTCACGCTCGTCCTCGGATGGGGCCACTACCCTTCGAGCACTGTCCGCGGCACTTCGATGACCCGGCTGCGCAGGTACTCCCCCAGGCCCTTGGCTTGCGGGTCCGGCCGGGACGACGAGGCCACCCCGGCCCCGAGGATGCCGTGCACCACAATGTTGAGCGCCCGCAGGTTCGGCAATGGGTACACCTCGATCGGCAGCTCGGCGACCTCCGGACCGAGCAGCTCGCGGGCCCGTTCCGCGGTGAGGTACCCGCGCAGCCATGCGTGGCCGGCGTCGGTACGGCTCCAGACCCCGATATTAGCGTTGCCACCTTTGTCCCCCGAACGCGCACCGCAGACCCGACCGAGCGGGATCTGCAGGGTCGAGCCGGCCGGGGCGACGGAGGTCCCCACCCCGCCTGCCGGCACCGGCACGGCCGGACCGGGCTCCCTGCCAGTGGCCTGCGGCGGGTCCGGGACGACCTGCCGGCGGCCGTCGGCCAGTACCACGGTGTGCGTCACGGCCGAGCGCGGGACGGCGGCCGGCCGGTAGATCCCGAACGCCGACGCGTCCGTCGGCGGCGTCGTGGTGTGGAACCCGGCGTAACCACCGACCGCGAGCTCCATCGTCGCATTCGAGAACGCCCGCCCGACTGTGCGGGCGTCGGGGCCCTTGACGGTGACCCGCAGGTGCGCGGTGGCCTGCTCATTGGTCGGGGCGTCGGAGGTGTCGAAGCGCAGCAACCGCACGTCGACCTCGTCGAACCGGTCCCGGCCACCCAGCACGTCGAACAGCATCTGCTCCGCCCGGGCGGCCTTCTGTTCGATGTCCAGGCCGGTCAACACGAGCGTCATCGTGTTCCGGTAGCCGCCGGCGTCGTTCAGCGCGACCTTGAGCGTGTCCGGCGGGGCGCTGCCCCGCACCCCGGTGATCGCGACCCGGTCATCACCGGCCGGCTCGAGCCGGATCGTGTCGAAGTGGGTGGTGCAGTCCGGGCCGAGGTAGGCCGGCGCCGCGATCTCGTACAGCAACTGGGCGGTGACGGTGCCGGGCGAGACCAGGCCCCCGGTGTTCGCCGGTTTGGTGATCACCGAGGAGCCATCGGCGGCGATCTCGGCGATCGGCGATCCCGGGTAGCGCAGGTCGGTGATCTCCTCCGCGAACGGGTAGTTGCCCCCGGTGGCCTGCGGTCCGCACTCGATCACGTGCCCGGCCACCACGGCCCCGGCGAGAGCATCCCAGTCCTCGTGGCCCCAGCCGTGCCACCAGGCGGCCGGGCCGACGACCAGGGACGCGTCGGTCACCCGCCCGGTGACGACGACGTCCGCGCCGGCCTCGAGCGCTGCGGCGATCCCCCACCCGCCGAGGTAGGCGTTGGCGCTGACCGGCTTGCCCGACACCGGAGGGACGATCGCGGACAGGTTGTCGCGCAGGTCGTCACCCTCGACGTAGGCGACACGCACCGTGCGTCCCTGCCGCTGCGCGACCGCCCGGACCGCGTCGGCCAGCCCGGAAGGGTTGAGCCCACCGGCGTTGGCCACGATCCGGATCCCGCGGTCCAGGCAACTCGTGAGGACCTGCTCGACCTGCGTCAGGAAAGTCTTCGCGTACCCGGTGTCGGGGTCCTTGGCCTGGGCCTTGGCCAGGATCAGCATGGTCAGCTCGGCGAGGTAGTCCCCGGTCAGGACGTCGATGTCCGCGCCTTCGACCAGCTCCCGGGCGGCGACGAGCCGGTCGCCGTAGAAGCCCGAACAGTTGCCGATTCGTACCGCCCGCGCGCTCACGCCCGCACCTCCGTCGTGGTCTGTCCCGGGGCCCGTCCGGTCCCGGCGGCTCCCGCATACGCCTGGGCGAGGCCCATCCATTCCCGGGCGACCGGGCCGGTGATCTCCAGGGCCAGGTCGTCGAGATGGCGTCGCTGGGTGACGGCGAGGCAGAAGTCCAGTGCGTCGCCGCTCACGCGGTCCGGAGCGTCCTCCGGACCCCACGTCCAGGCGGAGCCGTCAGGTGACACCAGCTCGGTCCGGATCGGGTCGTGCGGCATATCGCGTCCGTTGACCAGGTAACTGTAGGCCCGGGCACCGATCCCGATGTGTGCCACGTGGCGCAGCCGGGCGGTCGGCTCCCGCAGCGCGCCGAGGGCGTCCGCGACGTCCTGGCCGTGCGCCCACGTCTCCATGATCCGCGCGGTCAACGACGACGCCACGCTCATCGGCGGCCCGAACCAGGGGACCCGGGTCGACGGTTCGAGATCGTGGAAAACCTCGACGAGCCGCCCCCGCGACCGGTCGAACCACGCCAGCAGCTCGGCCCCGTTCAGGTACCGGTAGCTCTCGGCGATCCGGTCCGGGGCGATCCCGCCGGCGGCTTCGATCCGGGCCTTCTCGGCGGTGAACGCGTCCGGGTCGGTGGCGGCCTGAACGGCCACGTCGTCGAAGTGGGCCAGGTGCGAGATCTGGTCTGCGATCGTCCAGCCGACCGCGGGGGTGCCCCGTCGCCAGTCCGGCTCGTCGAGGTCTGCGAGCAGTGCGCGAAGCACGGTGGACTCGGCGATGAGGTCGTCGGCCAGCGCGGCCATGGAGACGGCCATCCTCACTCTCCCTTCCAGACGGGTGCGCGCTTGTCCCGGAACGCGGCCGGGCCCTCCTGCGCGTCCCGCGATCGGTAGACCGGGGCCCAGATCTCCTCGGCACGGTCGTAGGCCTCAGCCAGGTTGTGGTGCACCGAGAGGTAGGCGGTGCGCTTGCCCGCACGCACCGACAGTGGCGCGTTCGCCGCGATGCCCCGGGCCAGATCCTGGGTGCGTTCACGCAGCTCCGCGCGCGGGACGACCCGGTTGACCAGGCCGACCTCGCGGGCCCGCCGCGCGTCGAGCGGGTCACCGGTCAGCAGGATCTCCAGCGCCACCCGCGGCGGCACCAGCCAGGACAGCGGCGCCGCCCACGGCGAGCCGCGGCCGACCTTGACCTCGGTCACCGCGAACCGGGCGTGCTCGGCCGCGATAACCAGGTCGCACTGCTGGGCGAGCAGGAACCCGCCCGCGAACGCGACCCCATTGACCGCGGCGATCGTCGGCTTGGGCACCTCGATGTTGCGGCCGAACTGCGGCAGGAAGTCCGGCGGCGGAATCTCCAGCGCGTCCTCGGCCATCTCCTTGAGGTCACCGCCGGCGCAGAACGCCTTCTCCCCCGCACCGGTCAGCACCAGCACCGCGGCCGCGTCGTCGTCGACGAACCGCCGGGTGCCGGCCCAGAGCCCGTCCCGGACCTGCTTCGACAACGCGTTGCGCGCCTGCGGCCGGTCGATCGTGAGCCAGGCGACGCCGTCGGTCACCTCGTAGGTAACCGGCCCCGCGACCAGGTCGATCTCCACCATGTCCGTCCTCCCCGTCATCCGCGCCGGGCGGCGCGGATGGCCTCGAAGCCCGCCGTGGCAGCCGAGGAGCGCAAGGCGGCGGCCTGGCTGACCGCCTCCAGCTCCAGCGCGCCGCGCAGGTCGGAGTCGAGGCCGTGGTTCATCAGCTTCTTGGTCAGGGCGACCGTGTACGCCGGCAGCTCGGCCACTTGCCCGGCCAGCTCGACGGCGCGCGCCAGCGCGGCGTCGGGGTCGGGCTCGATGGCGTTGGCCAGGCCAAGCTCGATGGCGTGCTGCGCGTCGATCACCGGAGCCAACAGCATGAGCTCCTTGGCCCGCTGCATCCCAACCAGCCGCGGCAGTAGGTAGGCACCCCCGACGTCGGGCACCACACCGCGCTTGACGAAGACCTGGCAGAGCCGGGCATCGGCGGAGAGCACCACGAGATCGCAGGCCAGCGCGAGGTTGAGGCCGCCGCCGTAGGCCGAACCGGACACCGCGGCGACCACCGGCAGCGGTGACTCCCAGATCTCCACGACCAGCCGGTGGTAGGCGCGCATCAGCGCGAGCAGGTCGGTGTCCACGCCGGACCCGACCGCGGCGAGCACCCCCTCGGCGTCGCCGCCCGCGGAGAAGTGCCCGCCGGCCCCACTCAGCACCACGGCGCCGACGCCCGGGTCGTCGGCGGTCGCCCGGAGCGCTCCCTCCAGCGCGGCCACCGTCGACGGTGCGATCGCGTTCCGCCGGTGCGGGCGCTCGATTGTCAGCACCCGTACCCGCCCCTCGTTGGATACCGCGATCTCGGGCACGGCACCGTTGCGTTCCGTGTCGCTGATGGCGCTCACCGCACCTCCTCGGTGGGCCGGGCGCCGCGCGCGGCGAGCAGGTGGCGCTGCAGCTTGCCCGTCGTGCTGCGGGGCAGTTCTTCGGTGGTGAGGAACTCGACGTAGTGCGGGCGCTTGTAGGTCGCCAGTCGCTGCCGGCAACGGGCGACGATCTCCTCGGCCGCGGGCCTGCTCTCACCAGGAGCCGGCACGACGACGACCTTGACCGTCTCGCCCCACCGCTCGTCGGGCACGCCGAACGCACAGACCTCCTGAACCCCCGGCAACCCGGCGATCGCCTGCTCCACCTCGGCCGGGTACACGTTCTCGCCACCGGTCTTGATCAGGTACTTGGTGCGGTCGACGAACGATAGGGTGCCGTCGGTGTCGCGGACCAGCACGTCCCCGGTATGCAGCCACCCATCCCGGAAGGTCTCGGCGGTGGCGGCCGGGTCGTCGAGGTAGCCGCTCATCAGGCCCGGCCCCCGGACCACGCACTCGCCGGGCGAGCCGACCGGCGCCTCGTTCATCTCCTCGTCGACCAGCCGCACGTCGAGCAGCGGGGTCGGCGTCTTGCGCAGGTGCGGCTCCTCGCCGGGGCCGCTCCAGCCGTGCGCGAGGACGTAGCTGGTCTCGGTCTGCCCGAACGCGTCGCAGAACCGGATGTCGTACTTGGCTGTCAGCTGCTGCACGACGCCCGGCATCATGTTCGCGTACCCGATCGCGAACCGGAACGACGACAGGTCCCGCCCGCGCACCGGCTCGGCGAGCACGTCGGTGATCACGCCGGGCAGCAGCAGCGTCCAGCTGAGCCGATCCCGCTCGATCAGGTCCAGGATCCGGCCCGGGTCGGCCTTGCGCAGGCACGCGAACCGGCCGCCGGTGAGCACCGTGGCGTAGAGCGATTCGTCACCCGCGCAGTGGAACAGCGGCAGCCACCCGATGAACCCGTCATCCGGGGTCAGCGAGAACCACTGCGCGAGCCGGAGCCCGCGGATCGCCGCGGCCTGCTGGGTGACGGTCGCGCCCTTCGGCGCTCCGGTGGTTCCGGAGGTGTAGAGCACGTTGTGCAGGTCGCCCGGCTCCGCTGCCGGTTCCGGAACCGGCGCCCCGGTGTCGTGCAGGTCGGCCCACGCGTCCGTATCCGGCTCCGGGTCGAACCCCCACCAATGCCGCACCGCGCCGCAGTGCTCGCGCACCTGGTGTGCGACCGGGGTGAGCGAGCCGGAGAACACCACCGCTGCCGGCCCCGCATGGTCGACGATCGCGGTCAGCTCGTCGGGGTGCAGTCGGATGTTCAGCGTGACCAGGGCGACCCCGAGTCGGGCCGCGGCCACGTACAGCTCGACGTACTCCGGGCGCGTCTCCGAGAGCACCGCGAGCCGGTCGCCCCGGCGCAGGCCCGATGCGCGCAGGCCGGCCGCGAGCCGGTCGGCCCGGCGGCCGAGCTCGGCGTAGGTCCAGGTCGGCTCGCTCGCCCGGTCCGAGGTCACCGCGACCCGGTCGGCGAAGATCTGCACCGATCGGCGGAACAGGGCGTCGAGCGTGATGCCGGTGGCCGCGGTGACCTCGGGCGCGCTCACGACGCTGCCTCCACCACGGCCAGCACCTGGCCGGTGTCGACCTGGTCGCCGTGGGCCACCGTGATCTGACCGACGACGCCGTCGACCGGCGCGGCGACCGTGTGCTCCATCTTCATGGCCTCCAGCACCACCAGCGGGCGACCGGCCTCGACGGCGCTGCCCGGCTCGGCGAGCACCCGGATCACCGTGCCCGGCATCGGTGCCAGCAACGAGCCCGCCTGTGCGGCCGCATTGGGGTCGGCGAACCTGGGGACCTCGTGCAGCGCTGCCGAGCCCTCGGGGCCGTCCACGAACACCCAGGCGTCGTCGGGGCTCGACACCCGGTGCACCCGGTAGGTGCGCTGCACACCGTCGATCTCCAGGTGGACCGCCCCCGGGGTGGCGGAGAGCAGCTCGACCCGCTCACCGAGCGCCTCGCCGTCCACCCGCAGCACCAGGCCACCCTCGACGGTGCGCCGGTGCAGCCCGTAGGTCACCTCGACGTCGCGGTCGCCGAGGGTGTAGACCACCCGCTGCGGTGCACCGCCGACGTTGCGCCAGCCCGAGGGCAGCCCGCGCAGCACCGGGGCCTCGGCCCGGTTGCGTTCCTGTGTGGCGAGCGCGGCGGCCGCGGCCTGGCGGGCACCCCTGCCCTCGGTCGCACCGAGTGCTACCGGGTCGTGCCGCACGAGGTACCCGGTGTCGGTGCCGCCGGCCAGGAACTCCGGCTCGCGCAGGATCCCCACCAGCAGGTCCCGGTTCGTGGTGACACCGTGGATCTCGGCCCCGCGCAGCGCCCGGGCCAACGTGCGGGCCGCGTCGGTGCGGGTCCGGCCGAGCACGATGATCTTGGCCAGCATCGGATCGTAATGGGTGCCGACCACGGATCCGTCGACGACCCCGCTGTCGACCCGCACCCCCGGCAGCTCCGGGATCCGGAAGCGGTGCAGGACACCGGTCGCGGGCAGGTAGGTGGCGACGCCGTCCTCACCGGAGGTGACCGACTCCGCATAGAGCCGCACCTCGATAGCGTGCCCGCCGATCCGGGCCCCGAGCACCTCCTCGGGCAGTCGCTCCCCCTCGGCCATCCGGAGCTGCAGCCCCACCAGGTCCAGGCCGGTGACCAGCTCGGTCACCGGGTGCTCGACCTGCAGCCGGGTGTTCACCTCGAGGAAGTAGAAGTTCCCGTCGGCGTCGAGCACGAACTCGACGGTTCCCGCCCCGGAGTAGCCGATCGCTTTGCCAGCGGCGACCGCGGCGGCACCGAGCTCGGCCCGCAACGCGTCGTCGACCGCCGGGGACGGACTCTCCTCCACGATCTTCTGGTAGCGCCGCTGGATCGAGCACTCGCGCTCGAACAGGTGCACCACGTTCCCGTGGGTGTCGCCGAGGATCTGCACCTCGACGTGCCGCGGGTCCACCACGAAGCGCTCGAGGAACACGGTGCCGTCTCCGAAGGCCGAAGCGGCCTCCCGCCCCGCGCCCTCGACGGCGTCGGCCAGCTCACCTGGGGTGT
>JAKDNL010000253.1 GCA_030451825.1 Pseudonocardia sp.
ACGGATAGGCGAACCCCTCGACCGGGCCGTCGACGATCGCCTCGAGTGCCCGGCGGCTCCCGCCGACCTCCTCGGCGAGGGCCTCCCGCGTGAGCTCGGTGAGGCGAACGTGGCGCAGCCCGTGCGAGGCGACCTCCATGCCCGCGTCGGCGGCCGCCCGCAGCTCGTCGGCGGTCATCAACCGCTTGCGCTCGCCCTCGGCGTCCCAGCCGTTGTCGCCGCCGAGCCGGCCGGGCAGCGCGAACACCGTCGCGGTGCACCCGTGCTCGCGCAGCACGGGCACGGCCGCGTGCAGGAAGTCGGCGTAGCCGTCGTCGAAGGTCAGGCCGACACCGCGGCCTCCCGCGGCCCGCAGGTCGCGGACCGAGAGTCCGCGCAGGCCCTGCGCACGCAGTGCGGCGAGCTGCGCGCCGAGCCGGTCCGGAGTCACCGTGAGCCGGTGCGGGTCGTCGACGATCTCCCCGACGGAGTGGTACATGAGGACGAACGGGAACCGGCTCATGATGGGCCCACCCCCCGGCCGCGGGCCCGGCCCCGGCTAGCAAGGCCCCACCAGCCGAGCGCTCCGACGCCGGCGGCGGTCAGCACCACGACCGCGCCCCCGAGAGCCGCCTCCACCGGTGCGGGCAGACCCTCGAGCAGGCCGCGCACGGCCAGGCCCGCGCCGGTCCCGGCGAGCACCGGCACCGCGACCGCGGCCAGCCGGGCGTAGGCGACGCGGCCGGGCGCGACCGAGAGCCGCCGCCCGGACCCGGCCGCGAGCATCACGGCCGTGACCGTGATGCCCAGGGCGTTGGCCGCCGCGATACCGACCGCGCCGAGTCCCCCGACGAACAGGAACGTCGCGGCGCCGGTCACGATCAGGCCCACCGCCATGGACGCGCCCGGGAACCAGAGCCTGCCCTCGAACGTGAAGTAGGGCCGGACCAGCAGGCTGACCACGGCCTGCCCGAGCAGCCCGAGCACGTAGACACGCATGATCGACGCGGTGTCGGCGGTGTCGTCCGGGGTGAAGGCCCCGCGCTCGAACAGTGTCGCGACCACGGAGGGCGCGAACACCCACAGGTACGCCGCGACGACCAGCGCCACAGCGCCGACCACCACCAGGTCGATCTCCATCCGGCGGCGCGCCTCGTCCGACCGGCCCGCCGCCACGCTCCGGGCGAACATCGGGAACGTGACCGCCGCGGCCATGAACGACAGCGTGATCGGGATCTGGGACACCTTCTGCGCGTAGTTGAGGTGCGAGATCGTGCCCTCGGGCAGCCCGGCACCGGCGAAGCGCTCGACGAACGTCTGGGCCTGGCGCGCGACGGTGTAGGCGGCCACCGGGACGAGGGCGGCGAAGACGAACAGGTCGGTCCGGCGACGGAGCGAGTACGTCCGGGGACGGGGAAGGGCCCGCATCGCGGACGGGGCCTGCACCAGCACCATCAACCCGGCGCCGACCGAGATGCCGACCGCCGCGCCGACGACGCCGATCGTGTCGTGCGACAACAGGATCGTGGCGATGATGCCGACGTTGTAGGCGAGGTAGATGGCGGCCGGAGCGGCGAAGCGGTGGTGGGTCCGCAGCGCGGCGGCCAGGTACCCGGCGATCCCGAGCAGCGGGATCGTCACCGCCACGATCCGCATGCACAGCGCAGCCAGTTGCGGGTCCGCCAGGCCGGGTGCCAGGGCGTCGACCAGCCAGGGTGCCGCGACGCCGACCGCCAGGCCGAACGCACCGAGAGCCGCCAGGATGACCGGAGCGGTCCCCTCCATGAGCTCGCGCACCGGGTCCGTGACGACGGGGACCCCGGTGATGCGCGAGACCTCCCGGCCCTCCTCCTGCGCGACCAGTGCCCGGCCGAACGCCGGGACCAGCACGAATGCCATCGCTCCTTCGATCAGCAAGGGCGCCAGCGTCTCCGGCACGGTCCAGGCGACGAGGAAGGCGTCCGTCTCGGTGGTGGCGCCGAAGAAGGCCGCGACGAGCAGGTCGCGCACCAGCCCGAACATGGACCCCACGGCCGCGAGCACCGCGGACACGGCGGCGGCGCGGGCGACCCCGACGCGGGCCGTCGGCGACAGGACCGGCAGCGCCCGGGCGGTGCCGGCCGCCACGCGAGGCGGGCGCGCGAGGGTGGTCCGCACGGCGGCCGGCGTCACCGGGGCGGCCCGGCCGGCGGGAACCGGACGCCGGGGCGACTCGAAGGCCCACCAGGCCGCCAGCCCCAGCGTGACGGACGTGATCAGGCTGGACGCGCCGCCCACGTCGCCGTAGACGAACTGCAGGACCTGCCAGACGGACAGGCCGAGGACGCCGAGGCCGATGCCGCGCAGCCACGGCTCGGACCGGCGCAGCGCGAGCAGCGACCCGCCGACGAGCACGAGCATCAGCAGCGTGAACACCCCGGCACCGACGATCCCCTGCTCGGACAGGACCAGCAGGTACTGGTTGTGCGGCGAGAGCAGCTCCTGATGCTCGAACCCGCTGCCGGCCTGGTCGATGTCACTGGCCGAGCTCAGCCCGAGCGGCGCGTGACCGTCGCGGTACTGCGGGAACGCCTTGATCCCGACGCCGGTGACCGGGTGGTCGGACCAGATGGCCACGGCCGTCGACCACAGGTCGTACCGGTCGGTCACCGAGGAGTCCGGGGAGGCTACCGAGGAGGTGATCGAGTCGAGTCGCTCGGTGAGAACCTCCGACCCCACGCCGAGACCACCCACCACCACGATCAGCACCGCGGTCGCCGCCGCGGCGACGGTGAAGAACGTCCGGCGGCCCGCGGCGAGCAGGACGACGAGCAGCGCGATGCCGGTCGAGATCCAGCTGCCCCGGCTCAACGACAGACCCAGCGGCACCATCAGCGCGACGGCGACGACGAGATAGCCCACCCGGGCGGGTCCGGTCCGGGCCAGCGCCAGGCCCGCGGCCAGGACCAGTCCCAGCCCGACCACCACCGACATCGCGATGACGTCCGTGGCACCGAACGTGCCGACGGCGCGGATCGGTTCCCCGCCGTAGTAGGCACCGGTGCCGGAGAGGAACTGCCAGACACCGACCGCGCCCTCGACCACCGCGGCCATGATCAACGAGTTGACGACCAGCAGGAGGTCCCGCCGTTCCCGCACGGCGACCGCGACCGCGACCGGGACCAGTACGAACAGCTGCAGGTACCGGACCCACCCGACGGCGCTGCCGAACGGGTCCGCAGCGGCGAGCGTCGCCAGCGCCCCGGCGGCGGCGAGCCCCCCGAACAGCAGCGCGCAGCGCCGGTCGAGCCGGCGCCCGGAACGCCACAGCACGGCCGCCGCCACCAGCACGAGACCGACCGAGGCCACGTCGCCGAGGCCGAACACCGAACCCCCGACGTCGAACTGCACCGGAGTACAGATCAGCAACAGCATCACCGCGACCAGGCCGCCCGGGCGCCGCACCGCCGCCGACGCCGCGGCGCCGGCAGCGGCCAGCGGCGCGAGGGCCGTCCCGATCACCACCCCGCCGCCGGCGGTTAGCACCGACCGGACCCGCCCCCCGTCCGGGCGCCGGCCCGGATCGGAGCCGGGGGGCGGAAGGGCCGGCGCGGTGGCGGCCGGGCGTTCCCGCACCGACACGTTCCCCCGACCGGTCACCGCAGCACCCGCACCTCGCGGGGGCCGGTGGCCCGCCACGTCGCGCGACTCGACCCGGTGACCGGGGCCCCGGCGGGTCGGTCCCCGCCACCCGGGTCCTGCCGGACAGCCATGCCGGGCACGCCTACCTGCCCCGGGCCAGGAGGACCTGCGCGAACGTCCGGAGAACGATCTTGACGTCCAGCCAGAGCGTCCAGTTCTCGATGTAGAAGTTGTCGTAGCGGGCCCGGTCCTCGATGGACGTGTCCCCGCGCAGCCCGCTCACCTGCGCCAGCCCCGTGAGGCCGGCCTGGACCCGATGCCGGTAGCCGTACCGGTCGAACTCCTCGGAGAACCGGCTGACGAAGAACGGCCGTTCCGGCCGCGGCCCGACCAGGGACATGTCGCCGCGCAGGATGTTCCAGAGCTGCGGCAGCTCGTCCAGCGAGGTCCGGCGCAGCAGGCGCCCGACCGGGCCGACCCGGCTGTCGCCGCTGACCGACCACATGGTCGCAGCCTCGGATGGATCCGCCGGGCGCATCGTCCGGATCTTCAGGCAGTCGAAGACCCTGCCGTCCTGGCCCACCCGGGCCTGCCTGAAGATGACACCCGGACCGCCCTCGATGCGGGAGGCGAGCGCACAGGCGCCCAGCACCGGCGCGGCGGTCGCCAGGGCCGCCGCCGACACCACGACGTCGACCGCCCGCTTCAGCACCCGGACCGGGCCCCGGAGCGTCGGAGCCGAGATTCGCATGATCGGGATCGAGCCGATGTGGTCGGCGGTCCCGCTCTGCGTGTGGAAGTGGTGCATCCGCGGCACCACGAGGAGATCGCAGCCCGCGCAGGTCGGCGATCGCACCGCGTCCAGGAGATCCCGCTCGGCGACATCACCGTCGACGACCACCAGGACGTCGGCAGCGGAGGTGTGCACGGCGTTGTCGAGATCGGCGAGCTTTCCCAGGCCGGGAACGACCGACTCGGCCACCGGGTGCGGGTTGTCGTCGACGAATCCGACGACCTCCAGGCCGTATCCGGGGTCCGCCCGGATGATCGCGGCGAGGTCCGCGGCAAGCGGGCCGCCGCCGATCAGGACGACCCGGTGCCGCGTGACGCCGCTGCGCCGGCCCGCCGCGACCAGCTGGGTGGTGACGACACGCCCGAGCACCACCAGGCCCGTCGAGATCGCCACGTTCGTCAGGAACACCGTCACGGACTCCTGCTCGTGCCGTAGCGCGATGACGATCCCCACCACCGCGCTCGCCGTCAGGAGCCTGCCGAGCAGGGACGGCAGCTCGTCGAGCACGCTCAGGTGCAGCCGGGCGCGGTAGCGCGAACCCTCCGTCAGCAGCAGCACGGACAGCCCGGCCTGCACGACCAGCGCCTTCCACTGCTCCGGTGTCCACAGGATCGGCAGCAGCAGCAGCGCGGCGTCCACCGGAACCACGAGCATCCACGCCCGGATCGCGCCCAGCCGGGCCGCGAACGATTCCGGGAACGACAATCCCATCGAGTTGATCTGCATTGGCCCCCCGACCATTGCTGTCACCCACTCCCCGACGAAACGAATTGATGATCGTCCGATCGGGACTCCCCCGTGCCTGCCGTGCAACCATCACGCACCGCTGGCGTCACCCGATCGATACTACGCACTTCGCTTCCTCGCCGATAATCGTTACTCGTCGTGCATCGGGGTTCGGAAATCTTCCGAACGTTGCGGGATGGACCACACGACAGCCGGGCGGATGATCTCTCGCAAGGTCCGTGGGACACCGGACGAACGGGGTCCGACATGCGGAGACGGCGACGTGCACGGGGTAACGGTTCGCCAATGGGCGACGATAATCAACGGGCGCGGCGCCGAAGATCTTTTCGAAGTCGGGTCAGCTCCGACGCGGCGTCACCCTGCGCATCGGCGAATCGGACATGCCGCCGCTCCGGCACGAACGCAACCGAACAACCTGATCAACTCGTTGCAGGGAAGGGCGCACCGCAGCCAGGTCGATACCGCAGAACAGCCCTTCACGACCAATTCGCCGGGGCCGTTCCGTGGCCCGTTGCCGTGCGCACCCGGCCACCGAACGGGGTACGGCTCCGGACGCGAAGAGATCAGCCCGCGCCGAGCTCGTCGGCGATCACCCAGCGGCCACCGTTGGCTTCGATCTCCGGCAGGCCACGCCGCACCTCGGGCAGCAGGTCGGCGACGAACAGCAGCACCGTGTCCGGCTTCGCCGCCACCATCTCGTCCGGTGCGGCGATCGGGATGCCGCTACCCGGCATCCGGCGGCCGTGCTTGGCCCCTCCCCCATCCGCGATGAAAGGCAGCAACTCCGGCCCGACCCGAGCCCGGCACAGCAGCGCCACCGCCCGTGACGCGGCGCTGTAACCCCACACCGTGCGCCCGGCAGCCCGCTCCACCTCGATGAACCGCCGCAGACCGGAGGACATGTCGTCCGCGGCGCGCTGCAGCCCGCGCACGACTCCGGCCTCGAGCATCCCCGCCGCCTCCTCGGAGGCGACCAGCCGGTTCAGTGCCTCGTCGCGGACCCCGTCCCGACGGGCGGCGAGCAGCACACTGCCGCCGTAGAGCGGGAACCACCAGGCCGTGGTCGGGGACCAGCCGGCCGACTCCAACATCCCGGCCAGCGCCGGCGTCGAGTAATAGCCGAAATGGCCGTGACGCAGCGCGTTCCACTGCCCGCCGGCCACGATCGAGGCCAGCGAGTGGAACTGGAACAGCACCACCCCGTCCGGCCTGAGCAGCGACGTCCGGCGCTCCAGCGCCGCCGCCTGATCGGCGTCGTGCATGAAGCCCAGGTTGTCCACCACCACATCGGCGAGCTCACCCGGCTCCGGCGGCCGCGCGCCGTAACGGGCCAGGACATCCCACCAGGACCCGCCGTGCGGACTGCCGAACTCCACCAGCACCGTGCCCTCGCCGACGATCCCCGCCGTGGCCATCTTCGCCACCGCGTCCTCGGCCTGCTGCACCAGCGCATCCGGCTCCAGGCCGGGCTCCTCCTCCGGGGTGTCCGGATCCTCGACCAGCTGGGCCAGGTGGCAACGCCCGCACAACCACATCCGCAGCGGGTGCAACGGGTCGTCCGCGGCCTCCCCGGCCTTCGGGAAGACCTTCGCGGTGGGCTGGCGCCCGGCGTCGAGCACGATCTCGCCGTCACCCGCTCCGCAGAACCGGCAACGTACGTCGGTGATCAGGTCGTCGGCGGGCATGGCGCTCCTGGGAGAGGGAAAGGTCAGCGTCGGGCGGGGTCGATATCGAGCGCACCCAGGAGCTCCGCCCAACTCTGGGCGTTGCGGTCGCGGTCGCTCAGCTCGGTCGGTGGCATCGGCCAGGTGATACCCAGATCGGGGTCGTCGTACCGGACGGCGATGCCCTCCTCGGCGACGTGCGGGCGGTCGATCGAGTAGCACATGTCGGCCACGTCGCCGGTCACCTGGACGCCGACCAGCATCCGGCGCGGCACGTACACCGAGGCCATGTCCTCGTCGTCGAGGGTCAGGGTCAGGTGCCGGCCCAGCGTCGGCGACTCCGGCCGCGCGTCCACGATGGCCACGAACGCCGAGCCGTGCGCGCACCGGACGATCGTCGCCTCGCCGCCGCCGGATCGGCCGTGCAGCCCGCGCAGCACGCCGTGCCGGCTGCGCGACTGGCTGTCCTGCACGAAGTCGGCTCGCACGATGCCCCAGCGCTCGGCCACGGTGTCGTCGTAGGTACGGCTGAAGAAGCCACGATCGTCCCGGTGCGGCGAGGGCCGGAACATCAGCACACCGGCGAGGTC
This sequence comes from Pseudonocardia sp., assembly GCA_030451825.1. Taxonomy (GTDB): domain Bacteria; phylum Actinomycetota; class Actinomycetes; order Mycobacteriales; family Pseudonocardiaceae; genus Pseudonocardia. Next base: position 7,395 of record JAKDNL010000253.1, read on the forward strand.
TGTCTCGAGAACGTCCACTGACGGGGTTCGTCCTTTCTCGGTGGATGGTTCACTCTCGTCCGCCGGTCCAGCATGGCCTGCCGGGTCCATGATGGGCACGCGCGACCCCGGCATCAACCCGGCCTGCCCGCTCAGGACGGGGCATCGTCGAGGGCCTGCGACGGGTTCGCGTCGACATACCGCGCCACGCTGCCGTTGCGGATCGAGTCCCAGAGCTCCTCCGCCTTTTCCTCGTCGAGGTAGACGACCGACTGCTCGCCCTCCCGGCCGAGGCCGGCGACCGGGCTGGTCACGAAGCTGATCCCGGACGAACGCAGGTCGCGGTACTGCACGGCCAGGCCCGCCAGGCCGGTGTTGCTCAAGGTGTCGTCGATGCTGACCGTGTCCCCGACACTGCGCGACAGGTCATAGAGCGCCAGCGGGTTCGACGATGCCTGCTGCTGGACCCTGCTCAGCAGCGCGCGCAGCGCGTTCTGCTGGCGCCTGGCGCGGTCGATGTCGCCATTCGGGAGGTCATGACGCTGCCGGACATAAGCCAACGCCCCGGCGCCGTCGAGATGGTTGGGTCCGGCCGCGAACTCGACACCCGCGTTGCTGGTCGCCCGGTCGATGTTCACGTCGATGCCCCCGACCGAGTCCACCAGGGTCTGGAACCCAGCGAAGTCGATCACACCGAAGTGATCCACCCGCACACCGGTCAAGCCCTCGACCGTCTCGATCAGCAGGCTCGGCCCGCCGAACGCGTACGCAGCGTTGATCTTGTTCATGCCCCGGCCCGGGACGTTCACCCAACTGTCGCGCGGGATCGACACCACCGAGCCGGTGGTGCCGTCCGGCTGCACAGTGGCCAGCATGATCACGTCGCTGCGCTGCGAACCCGCATCCACCTCGGCCGGGGCGAACGAGCCGGTGGTCGCCCCGGTGGCGCGGGTGTCGGTACCGACGAGCAGGAACGTCGTGCCGCCGAACGTCGCCGGACGGTCCGTGTCCTGCAAGTTGCGGAACGCATCCGGGATCCGGGAGATGTCATTGCCGATGCTCTGCGTCAGCGCGAAGATCGCACCGGCCGCAGCCAGCACGAGGACCAGCACGGCGACCAGCAGCCCGATCAGCACCCGACGGCCGCGTCGAGGCGCCGCCCCTCCGGACATGCCGGGGACGAGATCGTCCGAGCGGTCGCGCATTCGGCGTACCTCCGCGTCGTGGGTCCTTGCTCGCGCGCTCCCCGGAGGGTCGGGGCGCCGGGCCCGCACGCGGCGGGTCCTCGTCACGCTGGAATTCTCCGGCCGAGGTGGGGACGTTACGTGAGGGGTGACATCGGAGATCGCTCGGAACCCGTGTGCGCTACCCGGGTGCCACGCGGCCCTCCCGCGCCCGTGGAACCGCACGGGACCACAGCAACGGGGCGCACACCAGGACCAGCGTCGCCACCAGACCGGCTCCGCCCAGCGCCCACGCGCCGAACAGCAGGATCCCGGAGAACTCGGTGCCCAGCGAGGCCACCGACGTCACCGTCGCCCGGGCCCGACCACGGATCCTGCTCTGCAGGCGGGACTCCACACAGACCCGGACGGCCTGGTAGCAGCCCCAGAAGAGCGTGACGCCGACGAGCCCGGCCGGGTGGGTGCCGATCGCGGCCGCTCCCAGGGACACGGCGGACGCCGCGACCAGCACGACGCCTGCCCGCCCTCGGACACGTGCGCCGGCGGACGACCCGAGTGCCCCCGCGACCGGGACGACGAGCAACGCCAGCGGCACGACGGCCGTCGGGATGCCGGCGTCGGAGGCGACGAGCGGGAAGTACTCCTCGACCGCGTCGACGCCGCCGAGCACGGCGACCGCGAGCACCGGCGCCGCGATCGTGGGCGTGCGGACCGACTCCCGCACGCCGTCGACCATCGTGGCCCACCAGCCGGGCTGCGCGTCGTCGGTGTGCGGGCCGGCGGTGT
>JAKDNL010000870.1 GCA_030451825.1 Pseudonocardia sp.
CCGACCCGGCCAACGCCAGGACCTGCTGCCCCGGCGCGCCGGCCACCCCACCCGAAGGCAGCGGCGCCGTGGACGCCAGCGCCGCCGTCGCCGGCCCCGCCGCCAGACAGATCCCCGCCAGCGCCAGCACCACCGCAACCCGCCCTACGAGGAGCCGGTGTCGCGCACCCGAGAGCCGAACAGCGCCAGGCCTGCGTGGGGCCACCTCGCCCGGTCGAGGGCTGCGTGGCTGCCGGCGGCCTCCGGCCGATGGCGCCACGGCGTCGTGGTCGGTGCCAGTGTCGTCGAAGTCGCCGCCCACATCCACGGCCGGCGCCGCTCGCGCGCGCCGTGCCAGAGCGCAGGCGCCCGAGGGGCAGCAACGCTGGTTCATGATCTGATCACCCCTCCGGGGCGGCTCGGTCGCGGTCGCCACCGTTGTCGCCTCGCCCGTGCCCCGAGTTCCGGCGAGTGGACTCGGGCAACGAGAGGGCGACGCGGCGTGGCGGAGCGAGTGGTGAGGTTGCGTCGGGGTCGATGTGGTGCGTGAGCTCCGGTCGTGGAGGAACTCCGGCGGCGACCGGGGTTGCTGCCATCGGGTCGCCTGATCGGCCCAGCACCGGCCCCGCCGCCTGCGGCCGACGCACGACCGGCGCAGTCACCGTGTGTGAGCAGCGGCGGGCACGGTTGCGCTCACGTCGACGGGCCGTCGGCCTCGCCGCACCGGCCGGGCGGTGCGGGCGGCCGGGCGGTGCGGGCCGCCGGTTCGGCCCGGCAGGCCGGGCGCGACCCGCTGAGTGGGCCCGGTCGGTGGGGGCGTCGTCGGGTGCGGTGAGGTAGGCGAGCAGGCGTCGTTCGGCGCGGTGGCGGGCGGTGTTCGCGGCCGGATAGCTCTGTGCCCGCGCGCGGGCGGCATCGGCCAGGCGCACACCCTCGAGCCGCGTCGATCCGATCAACGCCGCCTCCGCCGCGGTGATCACCCCATCGGCCACTGCGCGGGCCAACACCAGATCCGGATGCCCCGACACCGGCGCTTCGCGGTCGGTCTCGAGCACGGTGCCCGTGATCGGGGTCGGTGCGTCCAGCGCGTCCCGGACCGCGGCCATGCCCGCTCGATACGCGCTCCAGCGCAGCGACACCAACACCGCGCGCCGGGACAGATCCACCCGCGCAAGCCCCTGGAAGAACCCCGCCACCACCGCGGCGTGAATGTCGGCCCGGTCACCGGCGAAGCGGTCGGTCAGTCCCCGACACACCCGGATCAGCGCGGGCAGCGCCATCCCCGCACACGCCACCGACCACCGCGGCCCCGCGCTGCGGGCCCGACCGACCAGCTCGGCCCACACCGCATCCCGAGTCGCGCTGGGACACCCCCGCTCCAGCAACAGCGCCCGCAACTCGCCCAACCCCAGGAGCCGATCCGGCAACGCATCGAACTCCCGCCCATCAACGACCGGCGGATCGTCGAGTTCGCTGAACTGAGAAAACGCGGCGCGTACCACATCCAGCGATGTCATTTCTTGTCGCGCCCCCGCAATGAAATCGTTGCGGTCGGATTTCTCGAATCGCTCAGCATTCGTCGTCATCGCTTCTCACCTGGCCCTCTCGGCACACCGGAAGTCGTCGATCGAAAGTGCGCCACAACTGCTACTACGCCTCTACTACTCGGCGACGTCGTCGCTGCGCCGCGGCTACTACGCCGCTACTACGCTTCCGCAGTCGTGCTGGTCAGCGCCGGGCGGGAGGCGGGGCGAACCAAGTGCAGGGTCAGCGACTCAGCAACGAGAAGGCCGCGGCGGCGGGCTCACGGCAGGCACGGCAAGCGCAGACGCCACACCCGCTCCCAGCGCAGTCGCGTCATTCCGATGGGTGCCCAGTCTTCGCTGTAGGCACCGGCGGATTGTCGGGCGGGTTGTCAGAAACCAGTCCCGGCCGCGGAGTTCAGAGATACCCGTAGGGTTCTCACCTCATTGTTGCCTGCAGCGTCTGAGGTGCCCCGAGTCGATCCCACGAGAAATGTTGGCTTCTCGGAACAGGAGTGACATGCGATCAGACCATTTCCCCGACCAGCGCCG
>JAKDNL010000871.1 GCA_030451825.1 Pseudonocardia sp.
ACCACATCTGTGGGGCGGGATCCTGGCCAGCACCAGCGGCCCGACCGGTGACGCGCCCGGATGGCGGGGTCGGCGCGGAGCGCCCGGGCCGGTGAGGAGCGTGGCCATGACCCTCTCAGCTCCGTGCCTCCGCCGGTCGCCGGCCCGAGCGGCGCTGCCGCGCTCCCGTACCTGGTCGGGGTCGGTGCGGTGGCCACACGCTTGTTCGGCCGTCGGTGCCCGCAGCCGCGACCGGCGGGCGTGTGCGGGTGGGAAAGTCGCGGCCGCGGCGCGGCGCTGGTGGCCACTCGCGGTGCTGGTGGTGGTGACAGGCGGTTGTGCCGCGGCTCCGACGCCACCCGACACGGCCCTGTCGCCGGCCGTCGGGGTACCGGCTGCGCTGGGCACACCCGGTCAGCCGGGCACACCCGGTCACTGTTCGGAGATTGATGTCGTCTTTGCGCGCGGGACCAATCAGCCGCCCGGCTTCGGGCGGGTCGGCGATGCATTCTTCGACGCGTTGCTCCCCCGCCTGCCCGGTCGTACGGTCAGTCGCTATGCGGTGAACTATCCCGCCGATTCCCAGCAGGTCTTCGGTATCGGAACCAACGACGTCATACAGCACGTCACGCAGGTCGGTACGTCGTGCCCGCAGACACGGTTCGTGCTCGGCGGTTACTCGCAAGGCGCGTCGGTCGTCTCGGCCGCCATCGGGGTACCGACGCCCGGAATGGTCACCGATGCTCTCCCGGCGTGGTCGGGCTCGCGGGTGGCCGCGGTCGTGGTCTTCGGTAGCCCACTTGGAGCCGGCGGGCGGTCGATCGACTCGGTGCCGTCCCCGTTCCGCGGCCAGTCGGCGGAGTTCTGCACCATGGGGGACACCGTGTGCGGCGGGCGGGGGCCCTTCCCGGGCACGCACCACAGTTATCCGACCAGCGGGGCCACTGAGCAGGCGGCGCGGTTTGCGACGCAGCGCCTGTCGCCCTGAGCCTCGCGCGAGTCGACCTGGGCTGCGCCGACGGGTGAGGTTCTTTCTCATGGTCGTCACATCTGCGCTGGTTACGGTGGCGCTGTGCGGGTGCTGGTGGTCGAGGACGAGTTCCGGATGGCCGCGCTGCTCAAACGGGGGCTGGAGGAGGATGGCTACGCCGTGGATGTGGCCTCGACCGGCCCGGATGCGGTGTGGCAGGCCGGCGAGTTCGACTACGACGCGGTCCTGCTGGATCTGATGTTGCCCGGACTGGACGGGGTGGAGGTGTGCCGGCGGCTGCGCGGCGCGGGCCGTTGGATGCCGGTGCTGATGCTCACCGCACGCGACGCGATCGGGGACCGGGTGGACGGGTTGGACGCCGGCGCCGACGATTATCTGGCCAAGCCGTTCAGTTTCGCCGAGCTCTCCGCCCGGGTGCGGGCGCTGATCCGGCGGGGCGGGGTGGAGCGGCCCACCCGGCTGGAGGTGTCGGATCTGTGTCTGGACCCGGCGACCCGGCGGGCGTGGCGAGGCGATGCCGAGTTGGAGCTGTCGAGCAAAGAGTTCGCGTTGTTGGAACTGTTCATGCGCCACCCGGGGCAGGTGCTGACCCGGACCCGGATCCTGGAGCATGTGTGGGACTTCGCCTACGAGGGGGTGTCGAACGTGGTCGACCAGTACGTGCTGTACCTGCGACGTAAGATCGACCGTCCGTTCGCGGTGGAACAGCTCGAGACGGTGCGCGGTGCCGGGTATCGACTCCGGGCCGAGCCGGGTCGGTGCGACTCGCCGTGATCGACCTCCTGGGCGGGTAGGGCCGCGAGATGCCGTTGCGGTTGCGGCTGGCGTTGCTCTTCGCCGTGGCCACCGCGGTGGTGATCGCGGGCGCGGGCGTGGTGTTCGTCCTGCAGATGCGGGTGAGCGTGGAGGCCTCGCTGGATCCGGGGTTGCGGTCGAAGGTCGCGGCGGTGGGCGACGAGCTGGGCACCGAAGGCGCGCCCGTACTCGCCGCGGGCGGGGACACGATCGTGCAGATCAGCACCCCCGAGGGGCGGATGATCGCGTCCTCGCCGGGTGCCGGGCCACTGCTCGATCCCGCGCAA
>JAKDNL010000254.1 GCA_030451825.1 Pseudonocardia sp.
GGGAACAACTCGCCGGCCGAGAGCTCGCCGGTTGGTGCGCGCCGTCGCAGATCTGCCACGCGGACGTGCTGCTGGAGAGCGCCAACCCCGACGATCCACACCTGGCGGCCAACGCGCTCACCCGACAGGCCACAGGGGACTGGCTCATCCCGCAGCGCATCGACCAGCTCGGCCGCAACGCCGCCCGAGGCCGGACCGAGCGCTCCGACCTCCACGACGTGCTCGACGCCGGACTGGTCTGCCACCTCGGCTTCGTCGCCGACGGTGCACCGGTCGTGCTGCCCACCGCCTACGGCCGCGACGGAGGCGTGCTCTACCTGCACGGATCCGCCGGCGCCCGGTACCTGCGCGGCGCCGAGCTCCCGGCCTGCGTCACGGTCACCCACCTCGACGGCGTCGTGCACGCCCGCGCGGTGATGCACTTCTCGATGAACTTCCGCAGCGCCGTCGTGCACGGGACCGCCCGCCGGGTCACCGACGAGAACGAGCGGTGGGAGGCGATGCGCGTCATCGTCGAGCACCTGACGCCGGGGGCCTGGGACCACGCCCGGCGTCCGAACAAGCGCGAGCTCGCGGCCACCGCCGTGTTCGCCCTCGACCTGACCGAGGCCAGCGTCAAGATCCGCACCGGCCCGCCTGCCGACGACGCCGAGGACGTCGAGGCGGACGCCGCGTGGGCGGGCGTGGTGCCGGTCCGCACCGTCCTCGGCGCCCCGGAGCCGTCGCCGGACCTGCCCGCGTCGTGGTCGGTGCCCACGCACCTGGACCCGGACGGCGCGCTGTCCCGAGCCTGACCCGCGAACCGGGGACGGCGGCATCCCGCCGCCCCCGCCGGTGCCCGGATCGGGTGACGTACTCTCGCGCCACGTGATCGCGCTCCCCGTGAAACCCGCACCGCGCTATCCCGAGGCCCAGCGTCTCGACCTGGTCGACGACCTGCACGGACACCGCGTCCCGGACCCCTACCGGTGGCTCGAGGACCCGGACGACCCACGCACCGCGACCTGGTCGGCCGCGCAGGACGACCTCGCCCGCGCGCATCTGGACGCCCTGCCCGGCCGCGAGCGCCTCGGCGCCCGGCTGGAGCAGCTGCTCTCCGCGGGCGCGGTGTCGGTGCCGCTGTGGCGGGCCGGGCGGCGGTTCTTCGCCCGCCGCGACCCCGGTGGCGAGCACGCCGTCGTCTATGTCCGCGACCCCGGCCCGCACGGCCCGGGCACCGCCCCGGAGCAGGTACTGCTCGACCCGATGGCGATCGACCCGTCCGGGCTGACCACGGTGGACTCCTGGGTGCCGGACCTGGAGGGGCGACGGCTGGCCTACCAGCTCTCGGTCGGTGGCGACGAGCAGTCGGTGCTGCACGTGCTCGACGTCGCCGACGGCTCGCCGGTCGAGGGCCCGATCGACCGCTGCCGCTACTCCTCGATCGCCTGGCGCGACGGCGGCGCGGAGTTCTTCTACGTCCGCAAGGTCGCCCCGGACGAGGTGGGAGTGGGCGAGCAGGACTTCCACCGCCGCGTCTGGCGCCACCGCGTCGGCACCGACCCGGCGACCGACGAGCTGGTCACCGGGCCCGGGCTCTACGCCGACCACAACTACTACGGCGTCAGCCTGTCCCGGGACGGGCGCTGGCTGCTGGTCGGGGCGAACGTCGGCACCGCGCGCAAGGACTCGATCTGGATCGCCGAGCTCGACGGCGACGCCGCTGTCCCGGAGCTGACGCCGATCCTGACCCAGCACGACGACGTGCAGGCCTCGATGTGGGTCGAGCGCGACGGCCGTCTCTACGCCCTGACCACCGACGGCGCCCCGCGCTGGCGCCTGGTCGTCACCGACCCGCGCACGCCCGGTCGTGAGCACTGGCGCGAGCTGGTGCCCGAGGACCCGGAGTCGGTGCTGGAGGGCGCCCGCTGGCTGGAGCCGGCCCCGGGAGCCGAGAGGAGCGTCAGCGGAACGAGCATCGGCACCGAGAGGAGCGTCAGCGGAACGAGCATCGGCACAGCCGACGAGCCGCTGCTGGTGCTCGCCCGCGCCCGGCACGCCGTCGGCGAGGTGGCCCTGCATGCCCTCGACGGCAGCCCGCGCGGCACCGTCACGCTGCCCGGTCCGGGGTCGCTGACCGGCCTGTCCGTGCCCGACCGCGACACCCCGGAGCTGTGGGGATCGCTGTGGGTCGGCTGGACCGACCTCGTCACCCCACCCGCCGTGCACCGCGGCGACCGCACCGGCGCGCTCGTGCTCGACACTCCCAGCCCGGGCCGGGTCGAGGTCCCCGCGGTCCGTTCGGAGCAGCGCGAGTTCCGCAGCGCCGACGGGACGACAGTGCGGATGTTCGTCGTCACCCCGGCTGCCGGATACGGATCCCCCGGGACGGGAGCGCCACTGCCGGTACTGATGACCGGCTACGGCGGCTTCGGCATCAGCCGCGAGCCCGCCTACAACGCCACCGCCCTGGCCTGGGCGGCGGCCGGCGGCGCCTACGTGCTCGTCTCGCTGCGCGGCGGCGGTGAGGAGGGCGAGGCCTGGCACCGGGCAGGCAAGCGCGAGTCCAAGCAGAACGTATTCGACGACCTGCACGCCGCGGCCGAGTCCCTGATCGCCGACGGCACCACCACGCCGGAGCAGCTCGCGATCTCCGGCGGTTCCAACGGCGGACTGCTGGTCGGGGCCGCGCTCACCCAGCGCCCGGACCTCTACCGCGCGGTGGCCTGCTCGGCGCCGCTGCTGGACATGGTCCGCTACGAGAAGTTCTCGCTCGGCCGCACCTGGAATGAGGAGTACGGCACCGCCGAGGACCCGGACGAGTTCGGCTGGCTGCTGTCCTATTCGCCGTATCACCACGTCACGGCCGGGACGGCGTATCCGGGGGTGCTGTTCACGGTGTTCGGTTCCGACAGCCGCGTCGACCCCTGCCACGCCCGCAAGATGTGCGCCGCATTGCAGGCCGCCACCACCGGCGACACCGGAACGCACCCGGTCCTGCTGCGCCGCGAGACCGACGTCGGGCACGGTGCCCGCTCGATCTCGCGCAGCGTGGCGCTGTCGGTGGACACGGTGGCGTTCCTGGCCGCCCGTACCGGATTGGAGCTGACATGAGCGTCCCGATCAACGATCTGATCCCGCCGGCACCGCTGGTACCGCTGGTCGAGACGCCCGCCTGCGCGGCCGACGCGGGCTCCTGGTGCTCGACGTTCTACCGGTACACCCACAACGACTTCCTGTCCCGCTCCGCGGACACGATCATGGACAAGACGATCACGATCGCGTTCGTCGTGATCGTCGCCTTCTTCGTGCGGTGGCTGGCGCACCGGGCGATCAGCCGGCTGGTCGAGGGCGCGACGAGCGGGTCGATGACCAAGCTGCTCGGCCGCGCCCCGAAGCGGCTGCGTGCGGCCGCGTCGCCGCTGGTGACCCAGCGCAGGACGCAGCGGGCACTCACGATCGGCTCGGTGCTGCGCTCGATCACCTCGGCCGTGGTGCTGCTGGTCGCGGCCGTGATGGTGCTGGCCGAGTTCGGCGTCGCGCTGGCCCCGATCCTGGCTTCGGCCGGGGTGGTGGGCGTCGCGATCGGCTTCGGCGCGCAGAACCTGGTGCGCGACTTCCTGTCCGGCATGTTCATGCTGCTCGAGGACCAGTACGGCGTCGGCGACATCGTCGACCTCGGCGAGGCCAACGGCACCGTCGAGGCGGTCGGCCTGCGGATCACCACGGTTCGCGACATCAAGGGCACCGTCTGGTACGTCCGTAACGGCGAGATCCTGCGGGTGGGCAACCACAGCCAGGGCTACGCCGTGGCCGTGATCGACCTGCCGCTCGCGCACAACGCCGATATGGAGGAGGCCACCGAGCTCGCCGGCACCACCGCGGTGCAGCGCGTGGCCCAGGGCGACGTCTCCGCCGACGTGCTGGAGGCCCCCGAGGTCCTCGGCGTGGACAGGATCACCGTGGAAGGCGTGGTGTTGCGGATCACGGTCCGGGTGAACCCCGGAAAGCAGTGGGCGGTGCAGCGCGCGCTCAACGCGGCCATCACCGACGCGTTCGACGACCACCACGTCCCCCGGCCGTCGGTCTACCCGCATGCGGCAATCGAGTCCACCGAGCAACGGTCGTGATGGGGGCCGTGACGCACGCCGGTGGCGTCCGGGTCCGGCCGGGGGCCGGGCCCCGGTTCCTGCCGGACGGGCGATGCGCCACGATGGCATCGTGAGTGCTCCGCAGAACTTCTATGCCGAGGTCGGCGGCGCCCCGGTCTTCCACGGGATCGTCCGCCGCTTCTACGAACAGGTCGCCGAGGACGAGGTGCTGCGCCCGCTCTACCCGGAGTCCGACCTCGGCCCGGCCGAGGTGCGGCTGCGGATGTTCCTGGAGCAGTACTGGGGTGGACCGCGTACCTATTCAGACCAACGTGGTCACCCTCGGTTACGAATGCGGCACGCGCCGTTCAAAGTCGGCCCGATCGAGCGGGACGCCTGGCTACGATGCATGAAGATCGCGGTGGACGAGGCTGACCTCGATGAACAACACCGCGCGCAGCTGTGGCACTACCTGCAGTACGCGGCGGCCAGTATGGTCAACTCCGACTTCTGATCGCCGGCAGCACGATGGCATCATGACCGTCCGTGAGCTGGTGGCGGAACGCGGTCGTGTACGGGATCGACGTCCGCGCGTTCTGCGACTCCGACGGCGACGGCGCCGGTGACCTCGACGGCGTCCGGGACCGGCTGGACTATCTGGACCTGCTCGGCGTCGACGCGCTGTGCCTGGGACCGGCCGCGCCGCCGCCGCGCGGGAACCAGGGGCCCGACGGCGCCTGGGACGCATTGCTCGACGAAGCCCACCGGGCCGGGCTCCGGGTCCTGGTCGATCTCGACGCCGGGCACACCGGCACCGGCCACGACTGGTTCCTCGACGCCGCCGCCGCGCCCGCGGGGAGCGCCGAGCGCGAGCGCTACCTCTTCCGGCCCGGCCGCGGGCCGGGCGGGGACGAGCCGCCGACCAACTGGCACGCCCTCGACGGAGGACCGGCCTGGACCCGCCTGCCCGCACCCGGCGGGATCCCGCGCGGCGCCGGCCGTCCCGGGACGCCCGGCGGCGAGTGGTACCTGCACCTGCCCGGACCCGGCCGGCCGGACCTGAACTGGGCCAACCCGGAGGTCTGGGCGGGGGCCGACCGGGTCCTGCGGTCCTGGATGGAACGCGGCGTGGACGGGCTGCGGATCGAGCTCCCGCACGCCGTGCACGGGCCGGACGGCTGGGCCGACGACCCGCGCCCGTCCGTACGCGGCCCACTCGCCGGACCGGACGATCCGCGCCTGGACCACGACGTCGGACACGAGGTGCTCCAGACGATCCGCGCGGAGCTCGACCACCACCCGGGCCGGGTCGCGATCGCACGTGTCGACGTGGCCGACCCCGCACGGTTCGCGCGCTACGGCGGCGACGGCGCGCTGCCCCTCCCCCTCCGGACCGATCTCGCCCACTGCCCGTTCGACGCCGCGACGATCGGCGCGCTGATCGACGACTCGCTGGCCGCCGTCCGGGCCGGTGGCGGCGCCCCGGCGTGGACGGCCGCCGACCCGGCCGGGCCGCGGACCGCCCGGCGCCTCGGGAGCCCGGAGCGGGCGTTGGCCCTGACCACGGTGCTATTCGCCCTGCCCGGAGCCGTGCTGCTCGACGCCGGGGACGAGTTGGGGCTGGCGGATCCGGCGCCGCGGCGCGACGCCGGGCGGCCGTTGCTGTCCTGGGACCGCGCCGTCGAGCAGCTGGAGGACTCCGGCTCGGTCCTGTCGCGGCACCGACGGGCGCTGGAGCTGCGCCGCGGCCACCCCGCGTTCGTCGCCTGCGCGGGTCGCGACGACCTCGAATGGTTCGGCGCCCCGCCCGGCTGCCTGGCGTTCCGCCGGGGTGGGTCGACGCTGGTGTGCGCCCTCAACACGGGGCCGGAACCGGTGCCGCTGCCGCCGGGCGACGTGCTGTTCACCAGCGGACCCGCGCCGGGGAGACGTCTGCCGCCGAACACAGCTGCCTGGCTGGCCTAACGGTTCTCACTCTGCGTAACAGTAACTCGCACCAAGCTCAGTCGTTTACTCAATACGGCCGAAAAGCGGCCCACCCTAGTGGGGGTTAGCTTGCACGCAATGTCACCCCGTCCGGCAAAGGCGGAGCAGATGGACGCATCGAACCACCTGTCCGGCGGCGACGCCGATGCGTCGTCCCGGCACTCCCTGAACCGCCCGGTCGCGGTTCCGGACCCGCAGCCCGACCGCGGCGACCGCGGTTCCGGCGCGTGGTTCGCGGTCGTGCTGCGCGGCTACGACCGCGCGCAGGTCGATGCCCGACTGGCCGAGCAGGACCGGCGGATCTCCGACGAGGCCCGGCGCGCCGACGCGGCCGAGGCCGCTCTGGGCGCGGCCCGCTCGCGCATGCGACGGCCGCAGGACGGTGCGAACGCGGCGCCCGTCGCCGACGAGCGCAGTTTCGGCCTCCGGGTCGAGCGGGTCCTGCAGTCCGCCGAGCGGGAGGCCGCCGATCTGCGGGACAAGGCCGCCGCCGAGGCCGCGGCCCTGCTGGGCTCCGCCCGGTCCGAGGCCGCGACCCTGCTGAGTACCGCCCGCTCCGAGGCCGAGCAGCGCCGCCGGCAGACCGAGCAGGCGTTGCTCGGACGCGCCGCCACGCTGGACGCGGAGTTCACTTCCCGCGCCGCCGCGCTGGACGCCCGCCAGCGGGAGGTCGACGACCGGATCGCGACCGCGGACCGGGAGGCCGAGCGGATCCGCGAGGAGGCCGAGCGTGCCGCCGCCGACGAGCGCGCGGGTGCCGAACGCCGGGCCGCGGATCTGATGCGTCACGCCGAGGAGGCGGTCCGGGAGCAGCGGGCCGACGCCTCCCACGACGTGGACCGGCTCTCCGTCCTGCGCGACGAGGTCCGCGCGGAGCTGTCCCGCCTGCGCGGTGTGCTGGGCAGCGAGCTCGACCGCGAGCCGGTCACCCCCGCACTCGACGAGGACCCGCTCGGCCGTTCCGGCCACGACACGGTCGGCTCCGATGCCGGGACCGCCCAGGACGCCGAGGGCGAGGACCCGCTCACCGGCAAGCTCCGGATCGCCCCGGCCCCCGACACAGCCGACGACGACGACGACGATCCGAACGAGCGGACGACGATCGGCACCATCCCGCCGATCACCGTCGCCCCGATCGGGGTGCTGCCCTTCCGGGACCGGCCCGTCGGAACCGTCGGCAACGGCCGGTCGGTCACCGCCTCCGGTGACGCCGTCGCGCAGGGCCCGTCGGAGGACGACGGCGCGACATCAGCCAACGGCGCCTCCGGGTCCGGGTCCGGGGCCCGGACCTCTGGGGCCCGGACCAGCGACGACGACGGCTCGACGAACGGCAGCGCGACCCGGTCCACGTCGCCGTCGCGGGGCCCTCGATAATCAGATCGTTATGAGCACCCGACCGTCGCAGCAGGCATGACGTCGCCGTCCGGCCAGCCGGGGCCCGACGACCCACTGGAACGGGACCCCGCCGAGCTCGGTGAGGCGATCCGGACCGGCCGGGTCCCGGTCGTCCCGGGGTCGCTGGTCGACCTCGTGATGCAGTCCGGGATCTCCGCCCCCGAGACCCCGGCACCGGCACCGGACGCCCCGGAGCCGGACGCGGTCGCCCCCGGCGACGCCCCGCCTGTCCGGCAGCACCCTCGCTCCCCCGGCGACGCCTCCTCCGTCGGCAACGCCCCGTCCGCCGGGGCCACGGGCTTCACCGGAGGCACGGGTTCCACCGAGGGCACGGGCTCCGACGACGTGTGGGACCCCGCCGTCGCGTCCGGGACCGACACGACCCGAGCCCCCGACGATCCGGCCGGCCTCACCGGCCCGCTCAGCCACTCCCCCGGCTTCGCGAGCCTGGTGAGCGCGCCGCAACAGCGGCCCTCCGGATCGGGTGAGGTTCCGGACTCCGGGCAGGTCGGGGGCCATCCGGTGACCGCCGACGCACCGGCGCCACCCGCGGACGCCTCGCACGCCGGGCCCGCGGACACCCCACCCGACGGGCCCACGGCGGCTCAGGACGTGACCGGCGAGCAGCCGGACGCGTCCGTGGAGGGCGACGACGGACCGAACCCGGGCATCGAGGGGCCGGAGCGGGCCACGCCGGTCACACCGCTGCCTCGCCGGCGAGACCCGCGCACTCCGGACGGGCTCTTCCCCGCCGTTTCCGAGCAGTACCCCGACCAGGACGCCGGGGATGCTTCGCTCGACGACGACCTGGGCGACCTTGGCGACGATCCGCTCGGCCTCGGTCCGCTGCCCTCCCTCGACCTGCCCGCCGAGCACGGGCCGTCCGCCACTCCGGACACAGCGGCCCAGGACCCGGCCGCGGACGGGCCGACAACGCTCGGGACCGCCGGAACGACGGACGAGGCAGTGGCCGGGACGGCCGGCACCGAGCCGGACGAGCCGGCGGATCCCGTGCTCCCCGACGAGCCGCCGCGGACGGTGCCCGGCCCCGCGGTGCTGCCGCCGATCTCGCCGGCGCCGACCTCGTTCGAGCCGTTCCCGGCCGACTCCCGCCAGTCGAACCCGCCGCCGATGCCCCCGCCGGAGCCCGACGACGAACCCGACCGAAGCTGGCCACCGCGTCCGGCGGTACCGCTGCCGCCCGAGCCCTCGCGAGGCGACGACGGCGTCTCCGGGCGGGCCGACCGCGCCCGCGGCGGCCCGGCCACCGACGTCATCCCCGCCGCCGTGGACGCTCTCTCCCCGGCCCGGGGCACCGGCAGCACCGCGCAGAACACCGGCGACACCCGCGGCACCGCGCAGAACACCGGCGACACCCGCGGCACCGCTCAAGGCACCGGCGGCACCCGCGGCGCCGCGCAGAGCACCGGTGGCACCGTGCAGGGCACCGGCGGGAACCGGCCCACGATGCCCGGACGCCCGCGGCCGGGCGACGTCTCCGCCGAGGCCGCCCGCCTCCCCGCGCCGCCCCGACCGACGATGCCCGGGCGTGCGCCCCGCAGCGGCCCGGACGACCGGCCCGACGAGCAGGCACCGGCGCGCCCGCCGATGCCGCCCGCGGACGGTCCGCAGCGCGGTACCCGCCCCGGCGAGGCGACCGGCGACGGGTTGCCGCCGCACGTCAGGGGCGGCCTCATGCTTCCTCCCGGCAACGGTGGACCGCGGACGGCGGGGCACAGGCGGGTGTCCGACTCCGGCCCGTCGACCGCCGTCATCCCCTCGCCGGCCCGGCCCGGCGCAGCGCCTGTCAGGCAAGAGCCTGGCGACCGGACGGACGCCCCCGCCCGGGGCCGGAGTGCGGC
>JAKDNL010000255.1 GCA_030451825.1 Pseudonocardia sp.
CGACGCAACAGTGACGGAACCTCGTCGTCGGCGGAGATCCCTCCCAACGGCCTCTCCGCAGGTGGCGCCGGACGGCGGCTGATCCGGCACACGCGGGGGCCCGGCGGAACGATCCCGCCGGGCGCCGTCGTGTGGCGGTCAGTCGTCCGTGTCGTCGCTGCGGTGCCGCGGGGTGCCTCCCGCGGGCTCGGCGACGACGCCGCCGGCTGACTCGCCGGTCACCAGGCGGCTGCGGTGGCGTCCGTAGAAGTAGTAGACGACCGCACCGATCAGCATCCAGACGACGAACCGGATCCAGGTACCGGCGGGCAGGAACAGGGCCACCGCGAAGCACAGGATCGCCGAGACGATCGGCAGGACCGGGACGAACGGCGTCCGGAACGCCCGCGGCAGGTCCGGGCGGGTACGGCGCAGGACGATCACGCCGATCGACACCAGCACGAACGCGGCGAGCGTTCCGATGTTGACCAGCTGGCCGAGCTCGGTCAGCTCCAGGAACCCGCCCAGCCCCGCGGCCACCACACCGGTGATGATCGTGAGCCGGTAGGGCGTCCGGAACTTCGGGTGCACCTTGCCCAGGGCCGGCGGGAGCAGGTGGTCGCGGCTCATCGCGAACGCGACCCGGGTCTGGCCCAGCATCAGTGTCATGATCACGACGGTGAGCCCGATCAGGATGCCGAGCGAGATGATGAACTCGGCCGCCGGTATGCCGGTGGCCGCCATCGCCGCGGCCGCGGGAGCCTCCACGGCGAGCTGGTCGTAGGGCAGGATCCCGGTGTAGATCAGCGAGACGATGATGTAGAGCACGGTCGCGATCGACAGCGAGGCGATGATGCCGATCGGCATCGTCTTCTGCGGGTTCTTCACTTCCTCGGACAGCGTCGCCACGATGTCGAACCCGAGATAGGCGAAGAACACCAGGGCCGCGCCGGTGAACACGCCGGTGAGCCCGAACGCGGTGTTGATGCCGAACAGGTCGAGCAGCAGCGGGGTACCGGTCTCGTCGCCGTACTCGCCGGGCTGCGACGGCGGGATGAACGGGGTCCAGTTCGACCCCGTCACATAGAACGCGCCGATCACGATGATACCGGCGACGATCAGCAGCTTGAGCGAGGTGATCGTGGCGTTCACCCAGGCGCTGAGCCGGATCCCGATGATCAGGATCACCATCATCAGCAGCGCGACGAACACGGCCGGCAGATCGATGACGCCGCCGCTGCCGGGGCCGCCGGAGATCGAGTCCGGCAGGACGATCCCGAGGCCGCCGAGGACGCTGTCGAAGTAGCCGCTCCAGCCCTTGGCGACCGTCGCCGCGCCCAGGGTGAACTCCAGGATCAGGTCCCAGCCGATCATCCAGGCCACGACCTCGCCCATCGAGGTGTAGGAGAACGTGTAGGCGCTGCCGGCGACCGGCACGGTCGAGGCGAACTCGGCGTAGCACAGCGCCGCCAGCGCGCACACGACACCGCTGATCAGGAACGACAGCGAGACCGCCGGGCCCGAGTAGAGGGCCGCGGCCTCGCCGGCGAGCACGAACACGCCGGTGCCGATGAGCACGCCGATGCCCATCACCGTCAGCTGGACCGGGCCGAGCGCCTTGTTCAGCCGGAACTCCGGCTCCTCGGTGTCCCGGATCGCCTGCTCGATCGATTTTGTCCGGAAGATGCCACTCCGGGGGCGTATGTCCGTCATGGATCGGGAACCTACGGCGCCCGTCACCGGCATGGAAGGACACCGGGCCGGAACTGAGCCAACGATAAGGTTGCGACCGCTCAGCTCACCGGCATCGCGATCTCGGTGTGCGGCAGGCCGTGCGCCGCGGCCACCTCGGCCGAGTACAGCTCGCCGCGGTGGGCGTTGAGCCCGTGCACCAGCGCCGGATCGGCGGCCAGGGCGTCGCGCCAGCCCCCGTCGGCGAGGTGCAGCACGTAGGGAAGCGTCGCGTTGGTCAGCGCACGGGTGGAGGTGTGCGGAACGGCGCCGGGCATGTTCGCGACGCAGTAGAAGACCGTGTCGTGCACCCGGTAGGTCGGGTCGGCGTGGGTGGTCGGGCGGGAGTCGGCGAAGCAGCCGCCCTGGTCGATTGCGATGTCGACGAGCACCGCACCCGGGCGCATCCGCTCCACCAGGTCGCTACCGACCAGCGTCGGGGCCTTCGCGCCGGGCACCAGCACGGCGCCGATCACCAGGTCGGCCTGCTCGAGGGCCGCGCGCACCGCGAGCGTCGTGGAGTAGACGGTCCGGACCCGGCCGGCGTAGCGGTCGTCGATCGCACGGAGCTTGTCCACGTTGATGTCGAGCACCGTGACCTGGGCAGCCATCCCGGCCGCGATCGCCACGGCGTTGCGGCCCGCGACCCCGGCACCCAGCACGACGACGTCGGCCCCCGGCGCTCCGGGCACCCCGCCCATCAGCACGCCGCGCCCACCGGCGTTGCGCATCAGGTGATACGCCCCGGCCTGCGGCGCGAGCCGGCCGGCGATCTCGCTCATCGGCGCCAGCAGCGGCAGCCGCCCGTCGGCGGTGCGCACGGTCTCGTAGGCGATCGCGGTGGTGCCGCCGGCCAGCAGCGCGTCGGTGCAGGGGCGCGAGGCCGCCAGGTGCAGGTAGGTGAACAGCGTGAGGTCGGGCCGCTGGTAGCCGTACTCGGCCTCGACCGGCTCCTTGACCTTGAGCAGCAGCTCGGCCGAGGCCCAGACCTCGGCCGGATCGGTGAGGATCTGCGCGCCGGCGGCCTTGAACTCGGCATCCGAGATCGCCGACCCGGCACCGGCATCGTGCTCGACCATGACCTCGTGGCCGCGCGCGACCAGCTCGTGGACACCGGCCGGGGTGATCGCCACCCGGAACTCGTTGTCCTTGATCTCCTTCGGCAGCGAGACCCGCACGGCTGGCCCCCACTCTCCCGCTCCTGGCCATGCACCCTACACACTCAGAGGCGCAGCCGACCTGCACGAGAGCTCCGTTCGCACGACAATGCTGGACGAGAGGTCCGCTCGTGCGTCGGGAGCGGCGGGGCTCATCCCACGGGGCTGCGGTCCAGGTCCGGCTCCAGGTAGATAACCCGGGCGTCCGGGACGGCGGCGCGGATGCGGGCCTCGGCCTCGTCGATCGCGACCGCGACCTGCTCGACCGCCAGCCCGGGCGTCAGGGCGATCTTGGCCGCGACCAGCAGCTCCTCCGGGCCGAGGTACTGGGTCTTGAGGTGGATGCAGCGGACCACGACGTCCCCGGCCTCGAGCTCGCGACGGATCGTGCCCACCACCGGCCGCAACGCGCCCTCACCGATCAGCAGGCTCTTCATCTCGACCACCAGGATGACCGCGATGATCCCGAGCAGGGTGCCGATGCACAGCGTGCCGATCGCGTCCCAGACCGGGTTGCCGGTGAGCGTGGTCAGCCCGACGCCGCCGAGGGCGAGCACCAGGCCGATCAGGGCGCCGAAGTCCTCCAACAGCACCACCGGCAGCTCCGGCACCTTGGCCTGGCGGATGAACTGCCACCAGCTCCGTCGTCCCTTGAGCGGGCGGGACTCGCCGATCGCGGTCCGGAACGAGAAGCCCTCCAGCACCACCGCCACCAGCAGGATGAGGACGGCCACGATCGGGCTGGTCAGCGGCTCGGGCTCCTGCAGCTTGTGGATGCCCTCGTAGATCGCGAACGCGGACCCGAGCGTGAACAGCATCAGCGCGACGACGAACGAGTAGAAGTAGCGGTCGCGCCCGTAGCCGAACGGGTGTTCCTCGGTGGCCTCGCGCCGGGCGCGCTTCCCGCCGAACAGCAGCAGGCCCTGGTTCGCCGTGTCGGCCACCGAGTGCACCGCCTCGGCCAGCATCGACGAGGCACCGGTGATCAGGTACCCGATGAATTTGGCGATCGCGATGCCGGCGTTGGCCAGCAACGCCGCGACGATCGCCTTGGTTCCGCCGCCTGCCGACACGTGTTTCTCCCCCGGTCGTCCGATTTCGGGGTGACACTAACGCCCTCGGACCGTCAGAGCCCGTCCCCGGCCAGGAACACGTGCGCCCCCGCCTCACCCGCGCAGATCTCGACGCCGGAGTCGGCGTCGCCCAGGAACACCGCCCCGCCCCGGTCCAGGGTCAGCGAGCCCGACGGCGACGTCGCGACCGCGCTGCCGGCCGTGCACAACATGATCCGGGCGCCGCGGCCGGGCACCGGGGTCTTCGCCGGCTCGCCGGCCTCCCAGCGGCGCAACAGGAACTCCTCGGCCGGGGTGTCGTAGCGGACCCAGTCCCCGTCCGGCTTGCCGGAGCGCACCGGGGGCGGGGGCGCGGCGAAGTCCAGCACCCGCAGCAGCTCCGGCACGTCGACGTGCTTGAGGGTCAGCCCGCCGCGCAGCACGTTGTCCGAGTTCGCCATCAGCTCGATGCCGGCGCCGGACAGGTAGGCGTGCAGGTTCCCGGCGGGCAGGTACATCGCCTGACCCGGGGTCAGCGTGACCCGGTTGAGTAGCAGGGCGGCGAGCACGCCGGCGTCACCGGGGTAGCGCTCGGAGAGCTCGAGCAGGGTCCGGGCCTCGTCCCGGAACGGCGTGTCCGCCGCCGCCAACCGCACCGCACCCTCCTGCAGCGCCGGGACCAGGGAGTCCAGCAAGGTCTGCGGCAGGGTGATCCAGGTGGTGAACAGCGCGCGCAGCCCGTCCGGGCACGGCTGCCCGGCCAGCAGCTCGGCATACCCGGCCAGCTCCGGGACGTCGAGCGCGCTGAGCAGCTCCAGCGTGCGCTCCGGCTCCCGGAACCCGACCAGCGCCGCGAACTCGGTGAGAGCGTAGATCAGCTCGGGCTTGTGGTTGGTGTCGCGGTAGTTGCGGTCCGGGGCGTCGACCGCGATCCCGGCGGCGTCCTCGCGGGCGTAGCCGTCGACGGCCTGGGCCAGGCTCGGGTGGGCCTGCAGGCTCAGCGGCTCCTCCGCGGCCAGCACCTTGAGAAGGAACGGCAACCGGTCGGACCAGCGCGCATGGCGCTCGGGCCCGAGCACGCCGGCGGGGTCGGCCGCGACGATGTCACAGAGCCTCGTCTCGTCATCGGCGCTCCGCAGCACGGTCGACGACGCGGCCGGGTGCGCGCCGAGCCACAGCTCGGCCTGCGGGTGCGGCGAGGGCACGGGCTGCCCGAGCAACTCTGCGATCACCGTCCGCGAGCCCCAGGCGTAGGACCGCACCGGATTCTCCAGCAGCTCCACGGGTCTCCTCGCTCCTCACCCTCGACATCCATCCCGCTCGGTCGTACTCGCGGGCGGACTCAGGTCCGTTCGGTCGCGCTCGTGGCCAGGCCGAGGTAGGCCGCGGCGATGTCGAAACGGGCCGCGAGCACCGCGGCGCGCAACAACGGGGCATCCGGGGTGCCGCGCGGCACCTCCTCGATCGGATGCGCAAGGTCGGCACTGGGCCACCCCCTGCCCAGACGACGCCTGCTGACCTGCTGCGGATCTTCCTCGCCGGTGCCCAGCAGCACCAGCCGCGGGGGCTGGGCCTCGCTGCCGGCCGGGTCGTCGAACGGGTCGCGGAACACGTCGTGCTCGGCCTCGCCCAGGTCGACCGCGCGGCACAGGCCGCTCTCGGTGCCGGCCTGGACCAGGTCCGCCGCGTGCGCGACGATCCCGGCCTGGGTGCTCAGCGCGACGGCGCCGTGCCTGGCGACCGCGGTGGCCACCGGATCGGTGCCCCACAGCAGCGGGGTGTGCTCGGCCAGCCGCAGGGCCAGCGACTTCGCCGGGTTCACGAACGGCTCGTGCCCGGGATGGCAGCGCTCCGCCTCGGCGTCCATCGCGTCTGCCAGGGCGTCGAGCCCGGCCGTCGGGGACGGCTCCAGCAGCTCCATCTCGGTCACCGCGACCAGCATCGTGGTCAGCACGTGGGCGAACCCCAGCCCGTCGGGCACCGGGATCCGCGGCTCCAGCAGGCGGGCCCGCCCGGCCCCGGCCGCCGCGACCGGGCCGGTGTCCGGCGCGGAGAGCACCACCTCGGCGCCGCGACGCACCGCCAGGGCAATGGACTCGGCGAGCTCGGGATCACTGTCGGACGTGGTGTGGGCGATGACCACGTCCAGCGGGCCGATCCAGCCCGGGACGGCGTCGGCCAGCACGACCGGCACCGGGCAGCGCGGGCCGAGCAACGCCGTCACCAGGTCGGCGACCGCGCCCGAGACGCCCGGACGGCGCAGCAGCACCAGCGCGCGCGGACGGTGCCCGCGCAGGGCGTCCAGCCCCGCCTCGGCCGCGGCGTGCACGGTCGAGCGGACCTGCGCCCCGGCCGTCGCGGCGGCGCGCAGCACACCGGTGGTGTCGCGCGAGGCCAGCTCGCCGGGGTCGGCCAGCAGGGTGTCATCGAGCATCGGGCTCACCCGACGTCCCCGGGTGCCGTGCCGCCGGCCGGCAGGGCCTCCTCCAGCAACAGCACCGGGATGCCGTCCACCACGGGGAACCGGCGGCCGCACGAGCTGCACGTCAGCACGTCCGCCGACGGGTCCTCCGGACTGCCCACCCGCAGCGGGGCGTGCTCGTCACACGGACACGCCAGGATCTCGAGCAGCTGGGGGTCGAGCTGTACGGCCACGGTTCTCCTCGTTCGTTGCTCCACCCGATGCTGCCACCGTCACGCGTGGGCGCGCGGCAGCCGACCGGGTACGGCCCTGTCTACCCGCGGTCAGGGACTCCGCGCAGCACGGCGCACCGAAGCGCCGGGAGCGGTGTCGCCGCGGGGATCACGCCCGGACGACGCCCAAGACCTCGTCGCGCAGCGCGGCGACGGCGTCGGCGTCGGGTGCCTCCACGTTCAGCCGCAGCAGCGGCTCGGTGTTCGACGCGCGCAGGTTGAACCACGAGCCGTCCGGCAGCGAGACCGTCAGCCCGTCCAGCGTGTCCAGGGTGACGCCGTCGCGTGCACCGAACACCCGCTCGATCTCGGCGACCCGGCCGGCCTGGTCGGTCACCATCGAGTTGATCTCACCGGAGGCGGCGTAGCGCTCGTAGGCGGCCATCAGGACCGACAGCGGCGCCGACGTGTCGAGGGCCCGGTGCTCGCCCAGCGCGGCCAGCACGTGCAACGCGGCCAGCATCCCGGAGTCGGCCTTCCAGAAGTCGCGGAAGTAGTAGTGCGCGGAGTGCTCGCCGCCGAACACGGCGCCGGTCTCGGCCATCGTCGCCTTGATGAACGAGTGCCCGACCCGGGTGCGCACCGCGCGTCCGCCGCACTCGGCGACGATCTCCGGCACGGCCCGTGAGGTGATCAGGTTGTGGATCACCGCGGCGTCGCGCTCACCGGCGGAGGCGACCCGGGCCAGCTCCCGGGCGGCGACCAGCCCGGTGATCGCGCTCGGGCTCACCGCCTCGCCGCGCTCGTCGACGACGAAGCAGCGGTCGGCGTCACCGTCGAAGGCCAGGCCCAGGTCCGCGCCCTCGGCGACGACGGCCTTGCGCAGGTCCACCAGGTTCGCCGGGTCCAGCGGGTTGGCCTCATGGTTCGGGAAGTTCCCGTCCAGCTCGAAGTAGAGCGGCACCACGCGCACCGGCAGGGGATCGAACACGGTCGGCACGGTGTGCCCGCCCATGCCGTTGCCCGCGTCGACGACGACGGTGAGCTCGCGCAGGCCGGACAGGTCGACCAGGCCGCGCAGGTGGTCCGCGTACCCGGCGAGCATGTCGCGCGCGCTGACGGTGCCCCCGCCCGGGCCGTCCGGGACACCGGCTCCCGCGGTCTCCCGGATCGTCTCCAGGCCGCTGTCCTGCCCGATCGGGGTCGCCCCGGCCCGGCACAGCTTGATGCCGTTGTAGCGGGCCGGGTTGTGGCTGGCGGTGAACATCGCGCCGGGCAGGTCGAGCGAGCCGGCCGCGTAGTAGAGCATGTCCGTGCTGGCCAGGCCGATGTCGACGACGTCGAGCCCCTGCCCGGTGACGCCCTCGGCGAACGCGGCGGCCAGCGACGGCGAGGAGTCGCGCATGTCCCGTCCGACCACGACCGCCCGTGGAGCCGGGTCGTCCGCCGCCACCAGGCGCGCCATGGCGCCACCCAGCGCACGCGCGGTGCCCTCGTCGAGCTGCTCGCCCACGACACCACGGATGTCATAGGCCTTCACGATCGCCGACAGGTCAGGCACGGCGACGAACCCTATCCGGTACGGATCACCGAGGGTCGCCCGGGCGGGTGAGGGCTACTGGTCGTCGGCCGGGGCGGGCAGGACCCGCAGATGCCCGCGCCGCCCGGTCGTCCCGGCGCCGGCGACGATCTCCACCGGCCGGTCCACCCGTCCCGCCTCACGCACGGCGTCGGCCAGCGCGGTGAGGTCCTCGGCTGCATGTTGCTGCGGCGTGAACTCACCCTCGAACCGGACGACCTCCCAGCCGCGCGGCGCGGTCAGGTTGTGCGCGTGCGGGGTACAGAGGTCGTAGGAGTGCGGCTCGGCCTGCGTGGCGAGCGGCCCGACGACGGCCGTGGAATCGGCGTAGACATAGGTGAGCGTGGCGACGGCGAGCTCGGTGCAGCCCGTCCGTGAACATCTCCGCACACTCAGCACGCGCCCGACGATAGCCCCTGGCCCGCCCGGTGCCGCACTGCGACTCGCTGTGGTTCTGCGCGCGCTGCTCCGCCGCGAGCGGGTCGGCCCTAGACTGCACGGGTGTCCACTGCACACCGCGTGCTCCGCCGCGCCCCTCGCCGCCGGGATCGCCGTGGCCGGGGGCTGCGCGGGATGATGTTTCCGGTGACCATGCCGGCGTTCCGGACCCGGGCCGAGCGGTTCGACGCCAAGGTGCTCGAGGCGCTGGAACCGATCGAGTCCCGCTGGGGCCCGGAGCTCACCGATCTGGACCTGGCGGTCGACGACGTGCCCGCCGTGGAGAGCACCTCGCCGGACGAGGTCGTGTGGGGATCGGGTGTGCTGGCCGACGTCGGGGTACCGCTGGCACACCTGGTGCCGGCCGGCGTGGACCACGCCGGGATGCCGACGCGGGCACGGATCGTGCTCTACCGCCGCCCGCTGGAGGCCCGTGCGCGCGACGGCGAGGACCTCGCCGACCTGGTGCACGAGGTGCTCGTCGAGCAGGTCGCCGAGTACCTCAACATCGAACCGGACGCGGTCGACGGCGGCGGCGAGTAGCACGCCGACCGGACGACTCGCCGACCGGTGGTGCACCGGGCGGCGCCGGGTGTGACAGCGCCGTCAGCTATGACAGCGGCTCCGGATGTGACAGCGCCGGATGTCACAAAGGTCCGGCCCGCACAGCGGCCCGGCCCCGGGTATCAAGCTCCCGATCCGCTCAGACGGCTGCGCGGCGCAGGCGGCGGCGTTCCCGC
>JAKDNL010000872.1 GCA_030451825.1 Pseudonocardia sp.
CCCGGGGGGCGCTTCCTCAAACCCCCCCCCCCCCACCAACCGGTCCGCGCGGCATTTTTCACAACGCCCCCCCCGGGGGGCCGGGCTCCGAGCCCAGGCCGCGATCGAGCTGCTCGCCGAGGAACCCTGCCCGCCGCCACACGTCTGGGGGCACTGGCCGCGGGTCAGGCGCGGCTGAACGACTGCACGATCTGCTGACCGCTGCTGTCGGTGCCGACCACGAACCGGTAGTTCTCCTGGCTCTGCTTGCCGTTGTTGTCGATGAACACGATCGTGGCGGTCACCGCGTTCCCCCCGTCCCGGCGCAGGTTCTCCGCGTAGACGGTGCGAAGCCCCCCGTAGAAGCGCTGGAACTGGTCGAATCCACCGGACTGCTCCTGCGCCGACGGGCTCAGCATGGCGAACGCGGCCTGGGTGTTGCCCGGGAGCTGACCGTAGTAGCTCTGCACGAACCCGACCGCGTCCACCGGCGCGGCGTTCACCGGGCTCGACGGGGTCGGGGCGGGCGTCGTCGGCGACGGGGCGGCGCTCGTGGTCGTCGGTGGCGCGGTGTTCGAGGGCGAGGACGTCGGGGCCGCGACCGGCGGCGTCTCGGTGCTCGCCGAGTTGGACCGCACCAGGCCGATCGCGACGCCGCCGCCGATCACCAGCAGCGCGACCACCACTCCGATGATCACCGGGAGGCGCTTGCGGAAGCCGCCGCGGGCCCCGCCGTTGCGGTTGCCCCCGTTGCGGTTGCTCCCGTTGCGGCCACCGTTGTTGCGCCCGCCGCCGCCCGCGCCGCCCGGGATCACCATCGGTGCCGGGACGGGCGCGTCGGTCAGCGTGCCGGGGTTCGACCCGGCGGCGGGCTCGACGTCCGGCGCGACCTGCTCGGACTCCAGCATCTGGGTGTCACCCGACGGCGTGGCCAGGCCCGCGACGGACTGACCGGCCGCGATCCGGGCCAGCGAGTCCCGGGCCTGGGAGGCGCTCGGCCGGTCGGTCGGATCGTTGGACAGCAGGCGCATCAGCAGCGCGGTCATCGACCCGGCATCGGTGGGCGGGCGGATCGCGCCGGTCGCGACCTTGTGCAGTAGCGCGTAGGCGTTGTCGTCGAGACCGAACGGCGGCTCGCCCTCGACCGCGGCGTAGAGCGTCGCGCCCAGGGCGAACACGTCGGAGGCGGCCGTCGGCTCCTGGCCGCGGGCCACCTCGGGCGACAGGAACGCCGGTGTCCCGGCGATCACGCCGGTCCGGGTGAGCTGGACGTCGTCCACGGCGCGGGACACGCCGAAGTCGGTGATCTTGGCTCGGCCGTCCTCGGCGATCAGCACGTTGCCCGGCTTCACGTCGCGGTGAACGACCCCGGCGGCGTGCGCGGCGGACAGCCCGTCGGCGACCTGGCGGCCGATCGCGGCGGCCTCGCGCGGCGTCATCGGACCCTTCTCGGCCAGCACGGCGGCCATCGAGCGCGACGGCAGGTACTCCATCACGAGCCAGGGCCGGTCGTCGTGCACCACGACGTCGAACATGCTGATCACGTGCGCGTGCTGCAGGCGGGCACCGATCCGGCCCTCACGCAGGATCCGCTGCCGGGACTCCTCGAGCTGGTCTGCCGAGGGCAGTGCGGCCGCGAGCAACTCCTTCACCGCGACGGTCCGGTTCAGGAGTTCGTCGGTCCCCCGCCAGACCGCACCCATCGCCCCGGCACCGATCCGCTCGTCGAGCCGGTAGCGGTTCCCGATCCGGGCGGTCTCGGGGGTGGGCGAGCTCATGAGGTCCAAGGGTAGGCAACGTCGCTGGAGGCCATGGCAGCAGGGCACCCGCAGTTCTCGCCCATTCGAGTGACCTCCAACGCGGTCGCGGTGCCCCGTTCGAACTACTGCCGAGTAGGCCGGGCGGGTTGGTCATTTCGGGAGCCCCAGCCTGGAGGAGCACGCGGGCCACGAACTGTACCCGCCCCGGGCGTCCCGGACCTTCGACGCAATCGCGATCTGCTGTTCCTTCGTGGCCTGGTCGGCGCGCGGGGCGTACTCCGTGCCGCCGAAGTCGCTCCAGGTGGCC
>JAKDNL010000873.1 GCA_030451825.1 Pseudonocardia sp.
GGGGCCCTGGCAGGTATTTCCGCGCACGGGCTATTAGGTCCGGCGGCGGTAGAGCACCACCGCGATCGGGGCGAAGATCGCCACGACCACGCCGGCGACCAGCAGCGACGCCGTCGCCGGGCCGGCCACCGGACCGCCGTTGAGCAGGCCGCGCACCGCGTCCGCGGTGAGCGAGACCGGGTTCACCGCGACGAAGCCCTGCAACCAGCCGGGCATCGTCTCGGCCGGCACGAACACCGAGCTGGCGAACGTGATCGGCAGCATGATCATCGCGCTGATCCCCTGCACCGACCGCGGCTCGCGGACCACCATGGCCAGCGCCGTGAACACCCAGCACAGGGCGAACGCGAACACGATGACCAGACCGAACACGGCCAGGATGGCCAGCGGGCCCGCATCCGTCCGGAACCCGAGCAGGGTGCCGAACGCCAGCATGATCACACCGGAGGTCAGGTAGCGGACCAGGTCGGCCCCGATCGCGCCGAGCAGCGGCGCTCCGCGCGAGATCGGCAGGCTGCGGAACCGGTCGAAGATCCCGGTCTTGAGATCCTCCGCGAGCCCGACACCGGTGCCCGCGGAGGCGAACACGACGGTCTGCAGCAACACCCCGGGCAGGGCGAACTGCAGGTAGGTGGCGCTGTCGCCGGAGATCGCGCCACCGAACACGTACACGAACAGCAGCAGGAAGATGATCGGCTGCAGCGTGACGTCGATCAGTGCCTCGGGCGAGTGCACGGTCTTGACGAGCCCGCGCCAGGCCAGCGTGGCCCCGTGGCGCAGGGTGGACGGGACGCGGCTCGCCGGCGACGACGTGTCCAGCGGCGCGGGGCCCGGCGGCGGGGCCGGCCGGGTCTCGAGGGCGGTGCTCATGCAGCGGTCTCCTTGTCGATAGCGGCGTCGGTGGCGGCGTCGGCGTCGGGGGCCGTGCGGCCGGTCAGGGTGAGGAAGACGTCGTCGAGGCTGGGCAGGCGCAGCCCGATCTCGGCGACGGCGACGCCGGAGGCGTCCAGGCGGTCGCCGGCCCGGTGGAGCAGGGCCTGCTCGGCGGCCGGGGCGGTGATCTCGCCGGACGGGTCCACCGACGGCGCGGCGCCGGTCAGCTCGGCGACGATCGCCGTCGCGGTGGGGACGTCGGCGGTCTCGGACGGGCGTACGTGCAGCCGGCGGCCGCCGACCCGGGCCTTGAGCTCCGACGCCGTCCCGGACGCGATCACCTTCCCGGAGTCGAGCACGACCAGGTCGTTGGCCAGCTGGTCGGCCTCCTCCAGGTACTGCGTGGTCAGCAGCACGGTGACGCCCTCGTCGGCCAGTGCCCGGACCGACTCCCACACCTCGTTGCGGTGCCGGGGGTCCAGGCCGGTCGTCGGCTCGTCGAGGAACAGCACGTCCGGGCGGCCGATCAGGCTGGCTGCCAGGTCGAGGCGACGGCGCATGCCACCGGAGTAGGTGCGCACCCGGCGCCGTGCCGCATCCCGCAGCGCGAACCGGTCGATCAGCTCGTCGGCGCGGGCGCGGGCGGTGCGCCGCGGCAGGTCGAGCAGCCGGGCGATCAGCACCAGGTTGTCGATACCGGTCAGGGCTTCGTCGACGGCCGCGTACTGGCCGGTGAGACCGATCCGCCTGCGCACCCGGGCCGGCTCGGTGGCGACGTCGTGGCCGAGCACGGTGGCCAGGCCGGAGTCGGCGCGCAGCAGGGTGGACAGCACCCGCACGGTCGTCGTCTTGCCGGAGCCGTTCGGACCGAGCAGCCCGAGCACGGAGCCGCGGCGAGCCGTGAACGAGACGCCGTCCAGCGCGCGCACGTCGCCGTAGACCTTGGTCAGGCCGTCGACCTCGATGATCGTGTCGTCACGCGGGCCATCCGCGGAGGAGTAGTTCATGACGACCAGCGTCGGCCCCGGCGCTGGCACCGGCCTGACCGCGCGCTGACACGGCGCTGTTCGCCGGCATCGTCGCCGGCGGCGCGGCCCCCTTCCGGGCCACCACCGCTCGGAGCGGTGCGGCCGTACCGGGCCACCACACAGGATCGGCTCGCCACC
>JAKDNL010000874.1 GCA_030451825.1 Pseudonocardia sp.
TGGGCCCTGTTTTGGGGTCCCGCCGCCCGGGGGTGCGCCGCCGCGGGCCCGGGTGCGGGTAATGCGGCGCCTGGGCCAGTATTTCCGCTCACGAGGGATCGCGCTCAGCCGGCCCGGCGGCCGTCGATGCCGATCTGCGCGGAACGCGACCCGCGACGGGCCGAGGCGCGCTGCCAGGCGAACACCGAGACGCCGAACAGGCCGACTCCGACCCCGGCCACACACGTCCAGAACAGCACGCCGAGCGGTGCTCCCGAGGTCAGCGAGACCACCAGTGCGACAACGGCACCCAGTGCCCACAGGGCCGTCCCGGCACCGATCACCGGGGGCGAGTCGGTCCAGCGCGGCGAGAGAACGGGCGGATCGGTCACGGGGGCAGCCTAGGGCAGCGGTCGGTCTCTAGGGTGTGCGCGTGATCGAGCGTCTGTTCGGCGTCGCCGCCCGTGGATCCACCATTCCCCGAGAGCTGCGCGGAGGACTGGTCACGTTCATGGCGATGGCCTACATCATCGTGCTCAACCCGCTGATCCTCGGATCGGTCAGTGCCACCGACCCGTCGGCCAAGGTGGATGCCGTCGGCGGGATCCTGCCGATCGCGCAGGTCGCGGCCGTCACGGCGCTGGTCGCCGGCGTGATGACGATCCTGTTCGGGGTGATCGCGAACTACCCGTTCGCGATCGCCACCGGGCTGGGCATCAACACGCTGCTGGCGGTCACGATCGCGCCGATGATGAGCTGGCCCGAGGC
Organism: Pseudonocardia sp.; assembly: GCA_030451825.1. GTDB lineage: Bacteria > Actinomycetota > Actinomycetes > Mycobacteriales > Pseudonocardiaceae > Pseudonocardia. The sequence goes on from JAKDNL010000874.1 coordinate 748, forward strand.
CATGGGCCTGGTCGTGATCGACGGCGTGATCATCGTGCTGCTGGCCGTGACCGGCTTCCGGACGGCGGTGTTCAACGCCGTCCCCTCCGAGCTCAAGACGGCGATCGCGGTCGGGATCGGCGCGTTCATCGCGATGATCGGGCTGGTCGACGCCGGGTTCGTGCGCCGGCTGCCGGACGCCGCGAACACGACGGTGCCGGTCTCGCTGGGCATCGACGGCTCGATCGCGTCCTGGCCGACGGCCGTGTTCGTACTCGGGCTGCTGATCATGGGCGTGCTGGTGGCGCGCAACGTGCGGGCGGCGATCCTGATCGGCGTCGTGGTGAACACGGTGATCGCGATCGTGGTCGAGGCGATCGTTGGGGTGGGGCCCTCGGCCGGGACGAACCCGAAGGGCTGGTCACTCTCGGTCCCGGCACTGCCGGACACCGTCGTCGGGCTGCCGGACCTGTCGCTGGTCGGCGACGTCTCGCTGGGCGCGTTCTCCCGGCTGGACCTGATCACCGTCGTGCTGCTGATCTTCACGTTGGTGCTGGCGAACTTCTTCGACGCGATGGGCACGCTGACCGGGCTCGGGCAGCAGGCCGGGCTGACCGACTCCGGCGGTAAGCTGCCGAACGTCGGCAAGGCGCTGGTCGTCGAGGGCGCGGGCGCGGTGGCCGGCGGTGTCGGCTCGGCGTCGTCGAACACGCTGTTCGTGGAGTCCGCCGCCGGGGTGGCCGAGGGCGCCCGCACGGGGCTGGCCAACCTGCTCACCGGCGTGCTGTTCCTGGCCGCGATGTTCTTCACGCCCCTCTACGCGATCGTGCCGGTGGAGGCCGCGGCACCGGCGCTGGTGGTGATCGGCGCGATGATGTTCCGCCAGATCACCGCGATCGACCTGTCCGACCTGCGGATCGCGATCCCGGCGTTCCTGACCGTGGTGGTCATGCCGTTCACGTACTCGATCGCGAACGGGATCGGCGCCGGGTTCATCAGCTACGTCGTGCTGGCCGCGGCGACCGGGCGGGCGCGGACCGTGCACCCGCTGATGTGGGTGGTGGCGGTGGCGTTCGTGGGGTATTTCGCGGTGAGCCCGTTGCGCTCGCTGTTCGTGTGACCCAGGACACGGCGGCCGAGCCCTTGCACCCGTGGCGAAGGTTAGGCTAACTTATGCAAGTCGCTTCGTGGTGGGAGCGGCGCGTCAGTTCGGGACAGAGTAGGGCCCCCCCCCACCCCGCCCGGGGCGCCACCCCCGAGGGGGGGGCGGCCCCCCCCCCCGGCCACCCCCCCCCGCGCGACAGCCAGCCCCA
>JAKDNL010000256.1 GCA_030451825.1 Pseudonocardia sp.
GGCGGCCGTCCCCCCCGCCGCCGCGGGCCTGGTGGCGGGGGGGGGGGTGGGGGGGTTCTTTTGGGGTTGGGCCCGCGGGCCGGGGCGGGGGCGCCCGGGCGGCCCCCGACGGCAGGGCGCCTCTGCGCCTGATCGGCAGGGTGCTCACCGAGGGCCGCCCGATCTTCAGCGCGGACGAGCCTGGCCGGGTGGAGTTCGAGGTCCGTTCCCGCAGCGAGTACTTCGACTTCCTCCCGACGCAGAGGGCACACCGGGACGCGTTCCTCCGCCGTGCGGCTGCGGGGGATCTCGGTGGTTGACCCGACCGGGTACAGGAGAGGCTCGAGCTGCTCGGCGGATACCTGGCCGAACTCCGGCGCCTCCGCGATCGACCGCCGGCGACCTACCTGGAGCGCGACGTCTACGCGGGTCGGTACCTCGTCCAGGTCGCGGCTCAGACGTGCATCGACCCTCGCCAACCATGTGACCGCCTCCGAGGGGTGGCGCGCGCCGCGCAACTTCGGAGACGCGTTCACGGTCCTGTCCGAACACGGAGTCGTCGACGACGGTCTGGCCGGTCGCCTGCGTGGACTGGCCGGGCTCCGTAACCGCCTCGTCCACGTCTACGACGCCATCGACGACGCTCGGGTGCACGCGGCGATGTCGACCGGACTCCCGGACCTCGAGGCGTTCGCCGCAGCGATCGCGGGTCTGGCGAGCGCCGACGGCTGATCCTCGGCGGTCCGGCCCCACCGTGACCCTGCCGACCATGTCCCTGCCGACCGCGTCCCCCGGCCCGGTCGTGATCGCGCTCGTACTGCTCGCCGCCGTGCTGCACGCGAGCTGGAACGCGATCGCGCACGCGGTGCCGGACCGGCTCGTCGGGTTCGCCATGATCGGTCTGGTCGACCTCGTCGGCGGTGCGGTACTGGCCGTGTTCGGCGGGCCGTTGCCGGAGCGGGCCTGGCCGTTCGTGATCGCCTCGGCGGCACTGCACGTCGTCTACAACCTGCTGTTGCTGGCCAGCTACCAGCTCGGCGACTTCAGCCAGGCCTACCCGCTGGCACGGCGCCGTGGCTGGTCGCGCTGGCCGCGGTCGTCCTGCTCGGCCGGACGCTGCCGGTCCTCGAGCTGATCGGGGTCATGGTCGTCTCGGCCGGGTTGATCGCGCTGGTGCTGGCGGGCGGACGACCGGGGCGGGCCCAGCTCCCGGCGTTCGGGGCCGCGTTCGCCACCGGCGTGATGATCGCCGGGTACACCGTCGTCGACGGGGTCGGGGTCGGAGTCGGAGTCGCGCCGGTCGTCTCCTACACCGGCTGGATGTTCGCGCTGCAGGGCCCGCCACTGGTGCTGCTGGCGTTGTGGCGGCGCGGGCGGGCGTTCCCGTCGGCCGTGCGCCGGTACGGGCCGGCCGGGATGGCCGGTGGGATGATCGCGCTGGCCGCGTACTCGATCGTGCTCTGGGCCCAGACCAGCGGCGAGCTGGCGCAGATCGCGGCGTTGCGGGAGACCAGCATCGTGTTCGGCGCGCTGATCGGAGCCGTGGTGCTGCGGGAGCGGCTCGGGGCCCGGCGGGTCGTCCCGGCCGCGGTGGTGCTGGCCGGGGTGGTCCTGCTCGGCCTGGGGTGAGAGCCGGACCGGCTGCTCCCGGTACTCAGCGCAGCACCGTCCCTTTCGTCTCGGGCAGCGTCAGGATCGCGATGAACGCCAGCACCGCGCCCACCGCGAGGTAGACGAAGAACAGGGTCGACAGGCCCGCCGCCCCCAGCGACTGGATGACCAGCGGCGCCGTCCCGCCGAACACGGCGACCGTCAGGTTGTACCAGGCCCCGATGCCCAGCCCGCGCAGCTCGGTGGGGAACAGCTCGCTCATGATCGCCGGAGCGATCGAGGTCATGGCGGTGTAGAGCACCAGGCCGACGCAGAACACCACGAGCATGTTCCAGAAACCCGGCCCGATCAGCCAGGACAGTGGCACGCTCAGGACGGCCGTCGCGGCCGACCAGATCAGAAGCTGCGGCTTGCGCCCGAAGCGGTCCGATGCGGCGCCCATCGGGTACTGCAGGAGCACGAACAGCGCGGTCGCGATGGACAGCGCCAGGAACACCTCGCTCGCGTCGGCGCCCCGGGACTTCGTCGCGAACGGCGTCAGCGCGGAGAAGAACGTGTAGTAGCAGAGCGTCGAGAGCAGCGTGAACCCGACGAGCTGCAGCACGGCCTTCGGGTGCTCGCGCAGCGTCAGCCGCAACGGGTTCTTGATCTTTGCCGCGGTCTCCTTGTTCTGCTCGAACTGCTCGGTCTCGGCCATGCTGCGCCGCATCCACATCCCGGCCAGGCCGAGTACGCCGCCGATCAGGAACGGCACCCGCCAGCCCCAGGAGCCGAGCTGGTCCTCGGTCAGCGTGGAGGCCAGCAACGCCCCCAGCAGCGAGGCGAGCAGCACGGCGGTGCCGGTGGAGATGTAGAAGAACGACGAGTAGCGACCGCGCCGCTCGGGCGGCGCGATCTCGCCGAGGTAGGCCGAGGCGTTGGACACCTCGCCGCCCAGCGACATGCCCTGCGCGACCCGGGCGAGGAGCAGCAGCGCCGGGGCGAGCCAGCCGACCATCTCGAACGTCGGCAGGATCGCGATCACGAACGAGCCGCCGGCCATCAACAGGATCGTCATCAGCATCGCCGTGCGCCGCCCGCGCAGGTCGGCGAAGCGACCGAGCAGGAAACCGCCGAGCGGGCGGAAGAAGAACGCCAGCGCGTAGGTCGCGAGCGTGGACAACAGCGCGGCGGTCGGGTTGCCGGACGGGAAGATCTGGGTCGCGAAGTAGATCGAGAACGTCGCGTAGATCGTCCAGTCGTACCACTCGATGGCGTTGCCGATCGACGCCGCGACGAGCGTGCGGACCGGTAACCGGTGGCGTTGCGTGGAGACGGGCTGGGACACAGCTTCCCCTGGGCGTGTCGGGCGGTTGTCGGAGACTAGACATCACCGACACCTGATGCGGAAGGGACGGACCGGACGATTCCCGGGTGGCCGCGCGGGCCGACCTACACTCGGGCCCGGGAGGAACCTCATGACGACCACCAGACCGGCCACCGAAGACGTGCGCGCGCAGCGTCTCGTCGAGGCCGAGCAGAAGGCGATCCGGCTCTTCGCCGAGGTCACCCGGCGCGGCCTGATCGAGCCGGGCCTGACCGAGAAGCAGGTCAGCGACCGGGTCCGGGACCTGGGCGCGGAGCTGTTCGGCACCGACAAGCACTGGCACAAGCGCATCGTGCGCTCCGGTCCGAACACCTTGGCGCCCTACGCCGAGAACCCGCCGGACCGGGCCATCGAGGCCGACGACATCGTCTTCCTCGACTTCGGACCGATCTTCTCCGCGTGGGAGGCCGACGTCGGGCGCACCTACGTCCTCGGTGCGGACCCGGTGAAGGCGCGCCTGCGCGACGACCTGCCACGGATCTTCGACGCCGGCAAGCAGCACTACCGGGCGCACCCGGAGATCAGCGGCGAACAGCTCTACCGGCACGTCTGCGGGCTGGCCGCGGACGCGGGCTGGGAGTTCGGCGGCGCGCACAGCGGGCACCTGGTCGGCGAGTTCCCGCACGAGCGGATCGACAGCGGGAAGATCACGTCCTACATCACGCCGGGCAGCACGCACCCGATGCGCCGCACCGACCCGTCGGGGCGGCGGTGCCACTGGATCCTGGAGATCCACCTGGTCGATCGGGAGCGCGGGATCGGCGGGTTCTTCGAGCAATTGCTCACGCTCGACAGCTGACCGGCGCGCGCGGCCGGGTGGGTGCCATGATCGCGGGCACCCGGCCGGACGCGATGATCGGAGAACCTCGATGGGCCTGCCCCTGGTACGCGACGACGGCCCGGTCCGGTACGTCACGCTGAACCGTCCCGAGCAGGCCAACGCGCTGCACCTGGACGATCTGGACGCCCTCGCCGACGCGGTGACCGGCATCGGGCCGAGCACCCGGGCGATCGTGATCACCGGGGCCGGGGACCGTGCGTTCGCCGCGGGGATACACCTGGACACGTTCCGCGACGCCGCACCGGAGGACGGGTGGGCGATCATCTCCCGGGTCGGGGCGTGCCTGGAGGCGGTGCGCCGGTGCCCGGTCGCGACCGTCGCCCGGATCAACGGCGTGTGCGTCGGCGCGGCGTTCGAGCTGGTGCTGGCCTGCGACGTCCGGATCGCGCACCCGGGGGTGCGGGTGGGCCTGCCCGAGGTGAAGCTGGGCATCCCCTCGGTGGCCGACGCGGCCCTGCTCCCGTCCTTCCTCGGCCCGGCACTGGCGCACGAGCTGATCCTCACCGGCGACCTCTACACGATCGACGAGCTCGGTCCGGGGCGACTGATGAACCGGGTGGTACCGCCCGAGCAGCTCGACGACGCCATCGCGGACCTCTGTGCCCGGCTCACCGCTCCGACCGCCACCGTGATCGCCGCGCAGAAGGGCCTGTTCGAGACCTGGCGCGAGACCGGCATCACCGACAGCGTCGCGACCAGCATCGACGTGTTCGCCGAGGTGTTCGCGGACCCCTCGACCCGCGCGGCGATCGACGCCTACCGCCGATGAGCGCTCCGGCCGACGCCGTCCCCGTCGTTGTCGCGGGAGCCGGGATCGCCGGCTCCGCGCTCGCCCTCGGCCTGCACCGGGCCGGGATCGGGGTCGTGGTCTGCGAGGCACACCCGGACGACGGCGCGGACGCCGGAGCGTTCCTGACCCTGGCGGCGAACGGGGTCCGGGCGCTGGGCGCCCTGGACGCCGCCGACGCGGTCGCCGCCGTGTCCGCCCCGATGGCCGACATGGCGATCCTGGACCCCGCCGGTACCGAGCTCGACCGGCGCCCGCTCGGCGGCCCGGACGAGCGGGTGGCGTTCCGCTGCCTGGCCCGTGTCGTGCTGGCCCGGACACTGCGCGAGCTGGCCGTCGCCCGCGGCGTCGAGGTCCGGCACGGCGCCCGGGTCACCGGCGCCACCCCGGACGGCGACGGGGTGACGGTGCACCTGGACGGCGGCCCCGACCTGCGGGCCGGGCTGCTGGTCGGTGCGGACGGGCTGCACTCGCCGGTGCGCGCACTCGTCGACCCGCAGGCGCGCCCGCCACGACCGGTCGGCCAGCGGATCTACTACGGCTTCTCCCCCGCCGCGGACCCCGGCGTCGGGCAGCGCCCCGCCGACGCCCGGCTCGGGCACACCGGGGACTTCCACGTCGTGCGGTCCGGGGGCGGCGTCGCGTTCGGCGCGATCCCCACCTCGGACCGGACCTGGTGGTTCGCCCGCGTCGAGACCGGCGTCCCGGTCCCGCCGCCGGACGACGACCCGGGTGCCGCGCTGCGCACGGCCGTCACACCCGGGGTGGCCGCGGACATCGTGGCGGCGGCGGAACGGATCCACGTCACCGATGCGCACGACCTGCCGCACGTCGGACCGTGGTTCTCCGACCGGATGCTGGTCGTCGGCGATGCCGCGCACGCGGCTTCCCCGGCGACCGGCCAGGGCGCGACGATGGCGATCGAGGACGCCGTCGTGCTGGCCAAGGCGCTGCGGGACAGCGGCCAGGGACACCGCGGCCCAGGCGATCACGGCCCAGGAGATCACGGCATCGGCGACCCGGCGGCGGCCATGGCCGTCTACGAACCCCTCCGCCGCGGCCGGACACAGGCCAACGTCCTGGCCAGCGCCGCGATGAGCGGGAGCCCGGTGACCGGCGCCGACCCGGGCGAGCCGCTGCCCGACCCGGTCCTGCACGCCCACCTCGATTGGGCCCGTCCGCTGCCCTGAGCGTCCCGCCTACCCTGGCGGCCATGGCGACCACGACGAAGATCGCGGACCTGACCGGACCAGGCCTCACCGACGCCTACGGGGTCGGGGGCACCGACCTCGGGATCGTCACCACCGCCCCGGACGGACGGCTGGTGGCCGTCTTCGGCGACACGTTCGACGACGCCGGTGTGGGCGGGCCCGGCTGGCGCTCCCCCGTCGTCCTGTTCGCCGCCCCGACGGACGTGACCCGGGGGCTGCGCTGGACCGGGTCCGGCGGTGACCCGGCCGCCTACGCCTGCCAGCTCGTCCGGCACCCGAAGCCGGGGTGGATGTGGAAGCGGAAGATCTCCACGATGCTGCCGGCCGACGTGATCACCGTCGGGGACACGATGTATCTGCACGTGATGGCCAACCGCGGCCTGGGCAACGTGCTCTGGTCCGAGATCCTCGCCTCGACCGACAACGGCGTGACGTGGGAGCGCACCGGCTGCGAGTGGCCCGGCGACCACCACCAGGGCCTGTTCCAGCAGCTCACCTGGTGCTCCGGCGACGACGGGTACGTCTACGCCTACACCACCGGCTTCCAGCGCAACGCCGGTCTGCTGCTGCACCGCGTCCCGTCGGACAGGATCACCGAACCGGACGCCTGGGAGCCCTGGGGTTTCGCCGACGAGCGCTGGGCCTGGGGCAACCCACCGACGATCACCATCCCCGGCGAGCTCGGCGAGCTGAACCTGCGCCGCGTCCCCGGCCCGGACGGGCGGCTGCACTGGCTGCTGACGTTCTTCAACGCCGGTGAGTACCGGATCGACACCATGCTGCTGGACCGGCCGAACGCCGATCTCTACCGCGCGCCGCGGGCCACCGTGCTCACCGGATGCGGGTGGGGCGAGGAGGACCATACGAGCGGGCGGGTCGCCCAGCTCTACGGCGGCTACGCCGTCCCCGGTTCCACGCTGGCGGACCTGCACCTGGTCGTGAGCCAGTGGAACACCGGCACGAACTGGCCCTACCGTTCCATGCAGTTCCGCACCGACGTCTCCGAGCTGCTCGGGTAGCCGGGTACCGGGGCCCGGCGGTCTGACGGGTGAGATCACGGGCTCGGTACCGATCGGCGCCTGTGCCGGCCCTCATCGGTACCGAGCCGCCGATCCCCGGTCGTAGGCACCGGCCAGGAGGTCCGCGGCGAAGGCGCGGACGTCGTCGACGAGCAGGTCGGGGGCCTGCAGCGACGCGAAGTGCCCGCCCCGGTCGTGGGTGGTCCAGCGCACGATCCGGTGCGAGGGCTCCGCGAACGCGCGGATCGCGCCGTCACCGAGCAGGGTCAGCACCGCCGTCGGGACGTCCGATGGCCGGCCGGGCAGCTCGTCCGGCCACCGGGCCACCTCGATCCCGGCGAAGCCCGAAGATCGGCGCAACCCGCCCCGACGCGTCACATCTGTCGCGTTCGTGCCGGTTGCGGCGATCATGGTCAGGCGCTGATGATCGTCCCGACGTGCTCGCCGGCCAGCGCCCTCGTGATCGTGCCGCGGGTGGTGCCGTTGACGACCTGGACCTCCCGCACGTGCTTGGCCCGGCTGAGCAGCTCCAGCGCGAGACGGTCGATCGGGAGCGGGCGGGCCGGGTCGGCCAGCAGGTCGGTGGCCTTGGCGTTGCGGATCAGCACGGGCACGCCGCCGGCGGCCGGGTCGGCGTCGAACACACCATCGACGTCGCGGACGAAGGTCAGCGACTCGGCACCGTAGGCGTCGGCGAGCAGCAGCGCGCCGGCATCCGTGCGGTGCGGCGGGATCTTGCCCACCGCGGGCGGGAACTCGTGCACCCCGAACGGCGGGAAGCCGTTGGTGACCGCGGCGTTCGACGCGGCCAGGTGCACCGGGAGCTGGTGGGCGACGGTGTCGTGGCCCAGGTAGGCCACGCCCTGCTCGGCCAGCAGCGCCGCGACCAGGTGCCCGTTCTGCTCGGCCTCGCGACCGGCGAGGGAGGACAGCGCACCGGTCGGCAGCCCGAGATCGAGGCCGACGCCCATCGCGTGCCGGGCCCGGATGCCGCAGCCGGTGCAGATCAGCAGCTTGTGCGCATCGAGGCCCCCATTCGTACTGATGGCGGAGCGCAGCTCGTCGACGACCGGGAGCAGCACGTCGCGGCCCTGGTCGATGATCGAGCGGCCGCCCAGGACGACGACCTTGAGCCAGGGCAGCATCCGGATCACCGGCTGGCGCTGGTCCACGGGGCGGACCTGGTCCCGGTCGAGCAGCGTCTGGCGCATCAGCGGCGACGGGACGTCCTTGCTGTACGAGGTGCTCATCAGGCCTTACCTCCGGTGCTGCCGGACGCGGTGATCACGGTGCCGACGTGCTCGCCGGCGAGGGCGCGGGTCAGGTTGCCGGGCTTGAGACCGTTCACGATCTGTACCGAGCGGACGTGGCGGGCGCCTCGCATCAGCTCCAGCACCGGGCGCTCGATCACCAGGTCGGGCAGGTCGCGCTCGATCAGCTCGTCCACGGTGATCTCGGGTATCAGGGTGGCCTTCGGGTCGTTCTTCGGGTTGGCCGTGTAGAGGCCGTCCTCGTCCTTGACGAAGATCATGTTCCGACAGCCGTACGTCTCGGCGACCAGGTAACACCCGGCGTCGGTGCGGTACGGCGGGATGACGCCCTCGTCCGGCAGCGGCTGCCACATGTCATACGGCGGCATCCCGGCGAAGATCGCGGCGCGGGCCTCGGACAGGTACAGCGCCAGCGCGTCGAATCCGGCGCCGGCGACGACCGGGACGCCGTGCTGGGCCATCAGGTAGCCCAGCATCTGCGCGTTCTGCCCGGCGACCGCGGAGCCGAAGGAGCTCAGCACCCCGGTGGGCAGGCCCAGCTCGGCGGCGAGGGAGTAGGCGTGCCGGGCGCGGGTGCCACCGCCGGTACCGATCAGCAGCTTGTGTGTGCGGCGCGCCTCGAGGAGCTCCTCGACCAGCGGGTAGACGGCCTCGCGGCCGCGGTCGATGAAGCTCTGGCCGCCGACCTTGACCACCGACACGTCGGGCAGGATCGGCTTGTCCGGCGTCGCGCCGGTCGCCGCCATCAGCTCCGGGTCGTTCAGCGAGCGGGTCATCAGCAGCGACTCCAGCTCGGCCGCGCTCGCGGCTCCCGTCATCGGGGGTTCCTCTCGGATCGGGTCGATCGGATCGGGCGCCAGGGATCCGGGCAGCCTGTCGAGATCGACCGTAACGGGCCGCCGAGCTCCTGCCGAACCGCCGGATGACGTGCGCGGACACGGTGCTGCGGCGAACCGGTCGCGGGGCGGACCGCCGCTGCGTCAGCGGCGCCCGGCGCGCGCCGCATCCGCGCCTGCGACCGCCGATCGGGTGATCCCCGGCACGCGGTCGGACGGTTCCGGATCGTCCCGCAACCGGAACACGCCGGTGCCCGGGTCGAACGCCAGCTCCCCGGTGTCGAAGGCCCGCCCGATCGCCCCGTAGCCCGCCAGGTCGGCG
>JAKDNL010000257.1 GCA_030451825.1 Pseudonocardia sp.
GTGCCCGACACCATCCCACCGCCCTGAGCGGCTCGCGCCGGGTCTGATGGAGTCCCTCGGGCCGCTGTCGTGCGTGAGCCCGCGGATCCTCGGGCTGCGGTTCTGCTCGTCCCCCGATTGCTGCCGCGGGCATTGCACACCTCCGGTACGGCGCGCAAGCTATGTGCGGTGGGGCTATGACGCGCGGGGCGCGCGCCACACCCACACGGAGGTGCAGGGCCATGACCGCCCGACCCGATCCGGTACTGATCACCAGCGCTGCGCTGTCCTTCGAGCAGGAGCAGGCGATCCGTAAGCGCCGCTACGCGCTGCTGATGGGGATGCGGATCCCGTTCCTGATCGCCGCGGCCGCACTGTCCTCGATCCCGTGGCTGGCCGTGACCCTGCTGGTGGTCTCGATCCCGCTGCCCTGGATCGCGGTACTGATCGCCAACGACCGGCTGCTCCGCCCGGCCCAGAGCACCCACCCCTACCAGGGGGACCACAGCGAGCTCGAGCAGCGTCCGCACCCGATCATCGACACCTGACAACCTGACAACCTGCCGGCAGTCCGGCGCGCCGGCGCTCGGCTCGGTCATCGAGCAACTACCGCATCCCTCGGCCGCCGTGCTCAGGTCGGCCCGTGTGCGGCGTAGGTCCCCGCTCCGGCGAAGTCGAGCAGCACCACCGGTTCGTCGCCGACGGTCCAGGCGTCGTGGCCCGGATCGATCCGGAAGACCTCGCCCGGTCCGGCCGTGCCCGCGCCGACTCCGACCAGCGCCACCCCGGCTCGAGGACGAACCGGCCCGCGCTGGTGCCGCCCAGGTCGAGCACCGCCGGCCGGCCACGATCGAAGGTGCGGGTCTCGTCAGGATGCGCGAAGGAACGGGCGACCAGCGAGTCCACGCGATCACGCCGACGCACGTGTCGGGTCGACGACGTCGTCGATGACCATGATGTTGTCGCACGGGAAGCCGCCGCGGCGGGCGTGCTCGCGGATGAGCTCGACGTCGTCGGCGTAGTAGTGGCAGGTGATCTTGTCGTCGGTGACGTAGCTGTGCACCCACTGGATCGCCGGGCCCAGCTCGGCGAGCACGGCGTTGGACTTCGCCCAGACCTGCTGCCGTTCGCCCTCGGGCACGTTCTGGATACCGGGGACGGTGCGCTCGATCAGGAACTTCTTCATCGGAATCCTCCGTGGATCGGGTGTTGGTGTTCTGACGGAGGCGACGCTAGGGACCCGACCTTCCCCGATCCTTCCCCAGCGTTCGCGCCTCGCCGAGCTGAGCCGCCCACCGGCCTCGGCCGCCCCAGAGCAGTCCGACGAGCTGCTCGGCGTACAGCGGGGAGAACCGCACAGCCGGTCCAGCGCGGCGATGAGCTGGGCGCGGGTCAGGACCGGTGGTTGCGGCCGCAGCGGCGCGGCCAGCACCTGCGTGGCGTCGTCACCGATCGCGGTGGCCAGCTCCGGACGGCCCGACAGGGGCCGAGTCCGCGGCTCGCAGCACCACCCCGAACGGGACGTCGCCGCCGGGCACCCCGGAACCGCGCAGCACCAGCGCGCCGTCGGCCTCCATCTCGGCGAGCGCGTGCTCGCACAGCATGGTCTTCCCGATGCCCGCGTCACCGGTGACCAGCAGTGTGCGGGCCCCGGAACGCTGCGCGGCGCGCAACCTCGCCAGCTCGACCTCGCGGCCGATCAGCGGTTGGCGCCGGGCAAGCGACAGAGCGCTCACCGGACCCGGATGGGAGCTTCAGTGTGTTGCGCTGACCGAGCTCGCCGCGATCGAGGAGCAGTGGCGCGAGGAATTGCTGACGATCCTCGGCGGTGCACCCGCCGATGTGGCCGCCGTCGGGCCGCCCCCGGCGCGAGAGTGACACTCGTCGCGTAGTGCGCTACGAACGCCACGCTCGTCCCGCTCGTTGGGCCGGCTCGCGTGGTGGAGGAGAGGCACATGGTCAGCGAGAACTCCCCCGCCGGGCATGACCTGCGTGATCGGGGCCGGGAGGCCTTCCACCGGCGGGTGTGGACCGAGGCCTACGAGAGGTTGACCGCGGCGGACAGGTCGTCGCCGTTGGAGCCGGCGGACCTCGAGCTGGTCGCGACGGCGGCGTATCTGATCGGCAGGGACGAGGCCGGCGCCGAGCTGTTGACGCGTGCGTACCGCGAACTGTTGAGCAGGGACGACCCGGTTCGGGCGGCGCGCTGCGCGTTCTGGTTGGCCTTCCACCTGCTGGGCTCCGGCGAGCCGGCCCGCGCTGGCGGCTGGGCGGCCCGGGCCCGCCGGTTGCTCGACGACGGCCGGCACGACTGCGTCGAGCGGGGGTACCTGCTGTACCCGGTCGCGATGTCGGCCATCTTCGGGGGCGACAACGCGACCGCCTGTGCCACGTTCGGCCAGGCGGCCGATATCGGCGATCGCTTCGGCGAGCCGGACCTGGTGACGATGGCCAGGACCGGCCAGGGTCGGGCGCTGATCCGGCTGGGAGAGCCCGCCCAGGGTATGGCGTTGCTCGACGAGGCGATGGTCGCGGTCACGGCGGGCGAGGTGTCGGCGATCGTCGCCGGGGACACGTACTGCACCGTGATCGAGGGCTGCCAGGAGACCTTCGACCTGCGCCGGGCGCAGGAATGGACCGCGGCGCTGGCCCGCTGGTGTGCCGACCAGCCGGACCTGGACCGTTTCCGCGGTCAGTGCCTGGTGCACCGGGCCGAGATCATGGCGTTGCACGGGGCCTGGTCGGATGCGATGGACGAGGCCCAGCGGTCGTGTGATCGGTTCCTCCGCGGGCCCGGCCATCCGGCGGTCGGCGAGGCGTTCTACCAACTGGCCGAGCTGTGGCGGCTGCGCGGCGAGAACGCGACGGCCGAACAGCTGTACCGCGAGGCCAACCAGGTGGGCCGGGAGCCGCAGCCCGGGCTGGCGTTGCTGCGGCTGGCCCAGGGTGACGTCGGTGCCGCGCAGGCCGTGATCCGTCGCGTCACCGACGAGGCCCGCGACCGGGCGAGCCGGGCCGTGCTGCTTCCCGCGTACGTCGAGATCATGCTGGCCGCCGGTGACCTCGCGGCAGCGCGGCTCGGCGCCGAGGAGCTGTCGCAGATCGCCGCCGACCTCGACGCGCCGTTGCTGCGCGCGGTGGCCGCGCACGCGACCGGAGCCGTCCTGCTCGGCGAGGGCGACGGGCGGGCCGCCCTGAAGGCGCTGCGCCGGGGGTGGAAGGTCTGGCACGAGCTCGACGCGCCCTACGGGGCCGCGCGCAGCCGGGTCCTTCTGGGACTGGTCTGTCGGGAGCTCGGTGACCAGGACGGCGCGGCCATGGAGCTCGACGCGGCGCGCTCGGCGTTCGAGCAGCTCGGGGCCGTGCCCGACGTCGTACGGGTGGAGACGCTGGCCCGCACGGCGGCCACCCGGGCGGCGGGCGCGAGGGCGGCTGGCACGCTCACCGCCCGGGAACTGCAGGTGCTCCGTCTGGTGGCGACCGGTATGGCCAACCGGGCGATGGCCGCGGAGCTGTTCCTGAGCGAGAAGACGGTGGCCCGGCACCTGAGCAACATCTTCACCAAGCTGGACGTGTCGTCCCGATCGGCGGCCACCGCGTACGCCTACGAGCACGGTCTGGTCTAACCGGCGGCTACACCGAATCACCCACGTCCCGGGATGGGTGTTTCGTCCGACGCGGCACGAAGGGCCGGGTCCCTAGCGTCGGCGACCGGACCGATCCACGGCCACCGGGAGGCGACGATGAACAGCACGCAGGATGTCGGGGAACGCGCACGGGAGGCGATGCTCGCCGGAAGCCCCGTCAGCGAGCGGCGGTTGCCGCTGGCCGGGGTGCCGACCGCGGTGCTGGAGGGCGGCGACGGACCGCCGATGGTGCTGCTGCACGGGCCGGGCGAGTTCGCCGCGGCGTGGCTGCCGGTGCTCCCGGACCTGGTCCGCACCCACCGCGTGATCGCGCCCGACCTCCCCGGCCACGGTGCATCCGGGATGCCCGACGGCCCGCTGGACGCCGATCGGGTGCTCGGATGGCTCAATGAGCTGATCGAGCACACCTGCCCGGCGCCGCCGGTTCTCCTCGGACGGGTCGTCGGCGGTGCCGTCGGGGCCCGGTTCGCCGCTGGCCACCCCGGCCGGCTGGACCGCCTGGTGCTGGTGGACACGCTCGGGCTGACCCCGTTCGAGCCGGCGCCGCGGTTCGGGCTCGCGCTGCACCGGTTCCTCGCCGATCCGACCGCGGGCACCTACGACCGGTTCATGGAGTTCTGCACCTTCGACCTGGACCGGGTGCGCACACAGCTGGGTCGGCGGTGGGAGCCGTACGCGACGTATGCGGTGGAGCGGGCCGGGACCTCGAGCGCGCAGGCCGCCATGGGCGCCCTGATCGGCCAGTTCGGGGCCGCCCCGATCCCACCGGCGGACCTCGCGCGGATCGACGTCCCCGTCACCCTGATCTGGGGACGGCACGACCTCGCCACGCCGCTACCGACCGCCGAAACGGCCGCCGCCCGCCACGGCTGGCCGCTGCACGTGATCGAGAGCGCCGGCGACGACCCGCCCCTGGACCAGCCCGAAGCCTTCCTGGACGCGTTGCGCACCGCGCTCGGCACGCCGATCGGCCCGAGGATCCCGTCGGAAAAGCAGGTGGCCGCGCCATGACCACCGTCGAGATCGCCGGCCGTGAGGGCGGACGGGTCAACCTGACCCCGGATCTCCTCGACGACCTGCGCGCGCGGATCGAGGGTCGCGTGCTGCGCCCCGACGACGCGGGCTGGGATGACGCCGTGCTGGTCTGGAACGCCATGGCGGCCCGCACCCCGGCGCTGGTCGTCCAGCCCGTCTCGGCCCGCGACGTCGCCGCGGCCGTCGGGTTCGCCCGCGTCCACGGCCTGCTGCTCAGCGTCAAGGGCGGCGGGCACAACATCGCCGGCACCGCCGTCGCCGAGGGCGGCCTGACCCTCGACATGGCCGGGATGCGCGAGGTCTCCGTCGACCCGGACGCCCGCCTCGCGCACGTCGGACCCGGGTGCCTGCTCTCCGACGTCGACCGCGCGACCCAGCAGCACGGGCTCGCGACCGTGCTCGGGTTCATCTCCGAGGTCGGGGTCGCCGGGCTGACCCTGGGTGGTGGCTTCGGCTACCTGATGCGCCGCTTCGGCTGGGCCGTGGACAACCTCGACGAGGTCGAGATCGTCACCGCCGACGGTGGGATCCGCACCGCCAACGGCGTGCAGAACGCCGAGCTGTTCTGGGCGTTGCGCGGCGGCGGGGGCAACTTCGGGGTCATCACCCGGTTCACCTTCCGCCTCCATCGGGTCGGGCCGATGATCACCGGCGGGCTCATCCTGTGGGACGCCGACCGGGCCGGCGAGATCCTCGCCGGCTACCGCGAGCTCACCGGGACCGCACCCCGCGAGCTGACCGCGGCGGTCGTGATGCGGATCGCGCCGCCGGCCCCGTTCATCCCCGCGCCGTGGCACGGCCGCCACATCATCGCGATGCTGGTGTGCCACAGCGGGCCGAACGCGGACGCCGACCTCGCGCCGGTCCGCGCACTCGGCGACCCGATCGCCGACCTGATCACCGAGAAGCCCTACGTCGAGCAGCAGTCGATGATGGACGGCACCGAGCCGAAGGGCGAGCACTACTACTGGAAGACCGAGCACCTGCTCGGCCTGCCCGACGGGTTCCTCGCCGCGTTCCGGGCCGGCGCGCTGAAGGTTCCGACGGTGTGCTCGGAGTCGGTCATCTTCCACATCGGTGGCGCCGCGAACGAACGGGCCGACGACGACGGCGCGGTCGGCAACCGCGACTCCCGCTACATCACCGGCTTCGCCGGGGCCTGGCCCGCCGGCACCGCCCCGGATACGCACCGGGCCTGGGTCCGGGAGTCCTGGGCGAGGATCCGACCGTTCTCCACCGGCGGCAACTACGTCAACTTCCAGCTCGCCGAGGACGACACCGCCCGCACCGCGGACGCCTACGGCAAGAACTTCGAACGGCTGCGCCGCGTCAAGGCCGACTACGACCCGCACAACCTGTTCCGGGTCAACCGCAACATCGCACCAGCCGGCTGATCCTCACCGGGCTGCGCAGGCCCATGCGCACGGGCCTGCGCATCGGCTTGCGCACCCCCTTATCCTGGCACTGTGAGCGAGCGACTGAGCGTCTCCTTCGATGAGCGGACCGCCGCACGGGTGCGCCACTGCGGCGCCCGGATCCCGGGGGGCAACAGCGCGTATCTCGCGCGCCTCGTGCGGGCCGACGAGCTACGCGAGGCCGGTGAGGCGATGACCCGCTGGTACGCCGCGCACCCGTGCTTCGTCGAGGATTCCGAGGCGGAGCGGATCGCTGCGCTCGACGGCGACCGGTGACGGTCTTCCGTCGCGGGGAGGTCTGGGCCTACAAGCCCGTCCTCGACAGGCCGGGTCAGAGCCTGCTCCGTCTGATCGTCAGCGCCGACGGGCTGAACGACTCGCCCATCCCCGTCGTGCTCGGGTGCCAGGTCGTCGACCACGACCCCGGGTCGCTCCTGGCAGTGCGCATCGACGACCACGGCTGGGCCGTGGTCACCACGATCGAACAGGTCGTGAAGCGACGTCTCATCGAGGTCGCCGGGGTCACCTCCGCGAGCGAGCAGCAGGCCGTCGACGCGGCACTGCGCGCCGCCCAGGACCTCTGACGCCGCCCGCCCCGTAGCCCCCGGCACGAGAGTGACACTCGTCGCGTTGGGCGCTACGAACGTCACGCTCGTCCCGCCCATGGCTCAGGCCTCGTCGGGCGGACCGGCCGTTTGCGGTGACCCCAGGACGGTGCCGATGTCGACGGCGCCGGTGACCACGTCACGGGCCAACTCGGAGAGTCGCAGATGGTGTGACCGGGCATGGCTGCGCAACCGCTCGAACGCCTGGTCCATGGTCAGCTCGGACCGACCGGTGAGCAGACCCTTGGCCTGTTCGATGATGATCCGGCTGTTCAGCGCGCCCTGGAGCTGCTCGGCCACGACCTCCCCGCGGCGCACCGCCCGTTCCTGCAGGATCGCGATGGTGGCCACGTCGGCCAACCCCTGACCCAACCGCAGGTCGTTCGCGGGCAGCGCGCCGACGGTGTCGCCGAACAGGTTCAGCGCCCCGATGGTCTGCTGCCGCAGTCGCAGCGGCAGCGCGTGCACCGAACGGAAGCCTTCGTGCAGGGCCTGCGCGGTGAACCGGGGCCAGCGCTGCCCCTCGGGCCCGGTCAGGTCGGTGCAGGTCACCGCCGCGCCGCTGCCGAAGCACTCCAGGCATGGGCCCTCGTCGTTCTGCAGCTGGATCAGCTCCACCACCCGGGCGCCCTCGGTCGCGGCGATCGGGGTCAGGTTGCCCCGCTGGTCGGAGAGCAGCAGTCCGGCCGCAGCCACTCCGAGCAGCTCCACGCACGACTCGGCCAACCGGTACAGCAGATCGATCACGTCGAAGTCGACGACCAGGGTGTCGGCCAGCGCCACGAACTCCTCGGTCACCCGCTGTTCACGTTGTCCGTTCATGAGCTACTCCTCGCCGTGACCACCCGGGGGGCGGGCTGCCTGCGCGGTTGTAGCGGTCGCGGCCTGCTCGAAGTATCCACCTCGCCGGACCACCGGGGCGAGACGGCACTCGGCGGTCTGCCGGGCGGCAGGCGGGTGTGCTGCTCGGCACGCTCAGCGGTCCCGCTCGTCGAAATTCAACCGTCGTGCCACCACCGCGGCGGCCACGTCGGGCAGGGATCGGTCATGGGCGTAGGCGTAGGCCCGCAACACCGCCAGCGCCGATTCCACCGACCCGCCGGTCTGCCCCATGACCATGCCCGACGCCTGGTAGACGACCGTGTGATCGCGGTGCAGCACCAGCGGCCAGCCCGGATCGACACCGTCCGGATCGACACCGTCCGGATCGACACCGTCCGGATCGACACCGTCCGGGCCGAGGCCGTCCGGGTCACCGCCAGCACCGTCGGGGTCGTCGGGGTCGAGAAGGCGGGCCGCGCGCCCGTCCAGCAGCGCCCACAGGCAGGCGTCGGCGACCAGCAACGACGCGGTCACCTCGGCGGTGCCCAGCGATCCCGGCGCCAGCCGGTACAGGTCCAGCACCCCGACCCGGATCGCGCCGGCCTGCAGCGGGAACGCGAACGCCGCCCGCGCCGGGGTGTCCGCACGGGCGGCCGCGGCGAACATCGGCCACCGCGGATCCGGCGGCTCCCCCAGGTCGGCCACCAGCACCGGCCGGCCGGTGGAGAACGCCTCCACACACGGGCCCTCGCCCAGGGTGAACTGCAGTTCCTCCAGATCGGTGGAGTGCACGTCGGTGGCATACATGATCTCGCGGCGGTTGACATCGCTCATGATGGAGATCGCCGCCCCGGCCATCGGCAGCGCTTCCACGCAGACCTCGCAGATCCGCTGGGCCTGCTCGGCGCTCCGCCGCCCGCGGGCTTCGGCCAGGTCCGCCTGCAACCGATCCAGGTCAACCACGGGGTCGCCCCCGCCCACCGGGGCCCGCGAGGCGCGGCGGAACCCGACCCGGACCTCCCGTCACGGCCTGGACCATGCTGGCGCGAACCCTGGCGATCCGGGCCATGGTGGCGATCTCCGTCCCGACGTCGGCGGTCACCGCATCGCAGGACGCCCCGACGAGATCTGGGTCGACATAAGCACGCCAATTCCCCGGTGTGTGCGCCCAACCCTAGCCCCGAACCGGCGCGATCGCCGGGCCGGCGCACATCCGCCGTGCGAACCGCCCCACGAGCCGGGCATGAGCCACTAACCTGACTCGCAGCAGCATCGCGGGTCGTTCCGCCCCGGACCCCGGCGACAGGCCCCCCGATGACGCTGTCGAGGGGCCGCGATGATCACACCCACGACACCCACGACACCCACGACACCCACGCCGACCGTCGAGCACGGCCGCAACGGGACGATCCCACCCCGCACGGTCACGGACGCGCGCCGATCATGAGCTCCACCGGACCCGCCAGCCGGGGCGCCGAGAGCCGCGGCACCGGACGCATCGGGGTCGGCACGGTGACCGCCTCCCTGCTGACCATCGCCCGGGCCGGCGCCGACGACCGCGACCTGGCCGGGCAGGTCGGCCGGGCCTGCGTGGCCGGCCTCGATATCGACGGGGCCTCTCTCTCGATCTTCACAGCTGGCCCCCAGCGGGAAACCCTGTGGGCCTCCGACGCCGTCGCCGACCTGCTCGAGGATCTGCAGTTCACCCACGGCGAGGGCCCCTGCATGACCG